>JBEDKY010000248.1:0-4030 GCA_041171905.1 Pseudomonadota bacterium | reverse complement strand
GTTTGACGCGAATAGATTGCGGCCCTTCGATGATGACCCGTTCATCCGAGATGGCAGGGCGAGCCATGTAACGCACGAGTTTTTCGAGTCGTTCGCGTTCATTTGCCTTGATTGCAGTTTCTGCATGAACTGAATATCCACCCGCAGAAACACAGGCAGTGCTGTTGGATTTAAAGTTCTGTTCGGATGGCCACAGCGACGTTTGTGTCTTCAAACGCCTGACAGGCTGACCTGCGTTCGGTCCAAAGGCAATGCGGTGTGCGACGCTTGCCGCCTGCGCTGGAAGATGAATATCTTCAAAAGAATTCTGACTGGAATCGCTGAAGATTTCGTCGATGTTTCCGACGAGAACCATGTCTTCAACTTTTTCAAGGTATCCTTTTTTGATGAGAAGGTTATTTATTTTTGTTGAGATTCTGCCGACGAGATTTTGGATACTCTCGTTTGTCGGAGCCTGAGCAGCGTAAAATTTTAAACAACCAGTTGATTTCTTTTCATAGACACCATCCAATGCAATGACATGGAAGTGAATATTCAGGTTTGCTGCACTGCCGAATCTTTGTATGAAGACAACCAGTCCCGAAAGGCCTTTTTCAATTCCGGCGGCAGATTGCAAATGTGCATTGAGCTCTGCACAAACTTTCTCACACACCTTTGCGCAGAGTGATTTTGAACGCGCCATCCAGAGGCGCAATTGAACGGGAAACGTGACGACAAATTGTCGCACAGGAACAAGCGGAAGAAGCTCGTCTGTGAGATGAATTGCAGCTTCCGCCATCCGTCGTGCTCCGGCATCAGCATTTCTGCTAATTGACGCGCCTGAAGTTGACCTTGTTTATTGAGAGGAATGTCACGCCATCCTTGCAACCGACCGTCCTTGTTCCAGTCGGTTTCTCCGTGACGAAAAATATAGAGATGGATCTTTCGTTCGCGCTCAGACACGGCACATGAGTTCCAATTTAAGGCGAAGGTACGCCGGCAAAGGCGCAGCCTGTCTTTTTGTCTTTGCTCGGTGAATTGTTCCATTCGGGGTGAGTCAAATCTTTGAAGATCTGTTCGTGCCAAATGGCACCATCAGGCCTCGAATAGGACATTTGGCAGAGCAGGCCGTGGTCAATCACGAGGTCAAGATAGCGACCTTGGTGAAATTGTTCATCAGGCCCTATTTCCTTCTTACCCAAGCGCATTACAAGAGAACGATTGTGTGGTGCATTTAGCAAAGAGCCCAGTTCGTTGAGTCCATCTCCTTTTGCAGTGATGACAGGTCGTGTATTGGAATCGCCGAAAAATTCACGGCGGGTGTGACTGCTCCAGGAAGATTGTGGCAGTTTTTCCTTTCTGTCCATGACAATCCACTCGACTGAGTTGAAGTCAGTGAGATTATTTTGGGTGAGCAATTCGTTCAGTTTTTCCGCGTCAACTCCAAGTGACATTTGCCACGAAGATCCATTGTCCTTTGCGTCATACGCGTACGTGATTTGCACATCGGGCGCAGTTTTCCCTGAACTCAATGTAACACTTTTGAATGGAAAGTTGTTTCCTCCGGCTGAAACTTGCGGCCACAACGAGGGAATATTCGCGGTGCCGAGTAGCCATCTGCGTCCGTTCGGTCTTTGGATGCACGTGGATGAGTTCGTCATGAACAGAACCAAACCTAGGTCTTGTTGCAAGAGCTCTATCCAATTGGAGGGGTATCCATCTTGTTTAAAAAAAGTCAGAGTGCCTAATGGTAAAATTGAACTCGAATTGTCTGAACGGCTACGCGTAGCAAATTCGATGGACGCCATTGAATCAGCCGCCAACGGCAAAACTCTCGCAATCGTTGTCTCAGTTGAGGATGCCAAGTCGTAAGGGTTTGCGGCGGCGACGAGTTGACACTTCAAATCCGGCTGAGGAACTGCAGAGGTTGGAAGGTCTCTTACTCTGCTGACCAGTCCAATTGCGAATTCGTGTTTCAACACTTGCCAGGTTCCCAACGCTGTAACCGGCGGTTGTGTTGGCGTAGGGTTTGGAACCGACGACGGTGTTGGCTTTGGACTCGGAACCGGCGCCGCAGTTTGCGTTGGAGTTGGCACAGGCACACCCGTCGGCACGGGGTTGGGTTGCTGGGGTAGTTGCGCGAGCTTGAGGCTCGCTTCAAATCCAACGGCGACATTTTCGCACTTTGTACTTGGGGCAAATGCCACGGTGACAGCATAAGAGCCAGGATTCAGTTTTGTTTTTGAGTTTGACTCGAGTGTATCAATCCTCGTTTTCAGACGACTATTTTCGTTTAGTTCATACAGAGCGAAATCAGGCTTCACAGAACCACTGCCGTTGCTTTGGCAGCGGAAGGTCGTCAGGTATGACAAGATCTCAAGCACAGTTGGTTGGCTCGTTTTAAATCGAAATCCGATAACAGCATCGGGCGCAGACGCGCTCCTGAATTCATTACTCAATGGCACAGCAGGCCAGTTCAGGTAATTGACTGACGAAACAAAAGTGAGATCATTCAATTCGAGGGGGCGGTTGAGGATATCGAATCCTTGCTCCGGGTCTCCGAGGTTGGTGGGATTGTTTTGACCTTGGCCATCTCCGCTGCCACCCGCATTTCCTTTGTTATTGTCAGAGCTATTGCCACTCGTGCAGCTCAGACTGGAAAAGAAAATCAGCATGCCGGCAACAACAAGTTGAAATGATGTGGTGCGTCGTGCCGATCGATCAAAAGCCGGAAGGCATTGATTGCCAAATTTCATCCTCAATATCCCCTTCAACAGTTCTCTAAAAAAGTTCAAACGTGGGCGAGAAGTGCCACACGTTTGAATCTGATGTCAATCAAAGAAGGGGCGATTTGAAATCACTTTATCGTAATTTCATCTGCCATTTGAAAGAAGTAAGGCTTATCCTGTGTCTCGCAATCTTCAATGACGTGAACTTGTTTGTAGTTTCTGCTGAAGGTGAAGCGATCCAGTTGGGAACTTACGTAATAATTCTCATTATTAACACGATCAAGATACGTGCTTTGACTGAAGAGAAACCCAGTTCTCGTAACAAAATTGAACAAATCGATATCCTCGTCTGACTTATGTTGTCCTTTGGTATAGCCGGGTGCTTGATAAACCAAAGACCAATTTTGAATTGATGAAGATTCGAAATTCGCTTTTCCGTATGCATAACCAAAGTTGTGGTCTGGATCATCAAAAAGCTGAGTTGTGTAAGTATAATTTAAAACAAGACTTGTGAGTCGTTCCGTCCACAAGATCTCCTTGGTTGTACTACTCGTTGCCGAGACCTCAATTGGATTTCCTAACTTTGCAAGATCAAGAGTGACTTGTTCTTGAATGGGAGTGTCACTCTTTTTTAGGCACAAATAGAGTCGCCAATGTGGAACATGTTTTGTCCCATCTGTATCATACCATGGATCGCCTTTTCCACCTTCAAAAATAACGGCCGCTGGATACTTCACTTGAGGCATTTCGAATTTTGGTTCGTCTACTGGGACCGCAGGAGAGTCAGGATTCGCAACGGGTTGAGCAACTGTCGGCGTTTCTTGAGCAGGGGGTGTCTCAGATTGACTATTCGATTGAGGTGTCTGCGCAAGAGGCTGTGCGATCTGAGAATCTTTATTCTCAGGAGCGGGGCTATTTGAAGCGTTGTTCTTAGAGCCGCAGGCAGTCAGAGCAACACAAGCTAGCGCGATGGAAGAACAAAGAAGGTTTTCGGATTGCTTCATCTGAGAGGAACTCCTGTTTAGTTCGGGAAGCTTGGTGCTCCCGGCAGCGCACAGCTAATGATCGAAAGCAGCCTTTGCAAGAGAAAATAACGCCCCGCAGCCAGCGCTTTTTTTCTAGCGCGAAACTTCAAATTCAATAGGCCGAGCCTTATAAAGCGAAGTCATAGAACTCCCTGCGCGCTCATGACCCTCAGCCTTGTTGCACTTAGGCGAAATTAAGCCCATTCCGCATCGAACCCTCCCGTAAAATCCACCTCAGTCAGCCTTCACAACCCCACCTTTGCGTCATCCGTCGTCTGACCTTGTGCTCGATTTTGC
>JBEDKY010000247.1:0-2597 GCA_041171905.1 Pseudomonadota bacterium | reverse complement strand
GAATACTGCAAAGTAGATTGTTGTGTCGTATTTTTGAGGAACAAAGTTCGTGCAAAGCCTGTCGGCGCAGTGGGTGCGGATGCAACCAGATGCTCTTCGAGTAAACCGGAAAGCACAGCGGCGCGTTCGCGCCAAAGCGATGGCACAGGCCACTTCATGTGATCCGCAAGATCGGCGGCTGCGCGCAATCCTGCAACAGCTGCAGCAACGGAATACAAGTGAACGCCTTCTCTTTCTTCCCAGAGATCAAAACCGTCCGTAATCCATTCCGTATTTTCGAATCTGGAGGTTGCAAGCCAGTGCGCGGCGCGCTCCACCATACCGCGCAAACGCGCTGCACCCTCAGTGAGGCCCGAGAGTTTTACATGCTGCCAGAGTCCGAACAGCACACTGCCGGTTTCGTCCGGCTGTAACAAACCCCAGCTCGGTCCGAGATGGCCGCCCATGTCGTGACGGTGAAGGAAGCTGCCATTTTCCGCTTGGCACTTGGCCATGTATTCATAAAATTTTTCCGACTCTTCGAACATCCCGGCAGTGTCCATCGCCAGCGAAATAAAGCCGGCGTCACGGCCCCAGCAATATCCATAGCCACCACATCCGGTGAACTCGAACTGAAATTCGGGAGCGGCGATGATTCCGCCGGTAGGATCCTGCATCTGCCTGAGTGTGAGCAGAGTGCGGTCATACAATGAGCGCACGTACTCGGGCAGTTCCGGAGGGCGGCGATTCTTGTGAATGCGTGAAAGCCATTGTTCGTCCTGCTGACAAACGGAAGCCCGAGCGGCAACAAAAGTGCTGCCCGGCCGGCGCACGGCGTGTTCCAAAGAATGAGCGAAGGTGAACGTGAGTTCGAATGGCTGACGTCCATCGACAGGCCAGACCATCAGGCCCTGACTGGTTCCAGTGGCGATCGGTTCTGTTTGATATTTTGTCCAGCCGCCGAGAATTTGCTCGCGCACTGCAGCGGGAGCGCCGCTGCCCAGTTGTTTCAGGGTTGTCAGGGTCGTCGAAAGGGCCGCCGAAAATGCTGCAATTGCGCAGTGTCCGGCTTGCATTTGAACGCAGGACGCAAATGCGGGTGAGCGCGCAGCATCGTTTTGAGCAACAGCGACAGAGAAAAACAAACCGGCGTGATATGAGACCAGCGCACCTTCCGACAACGCGGCGTAGGTGGTCTGCAGCAGCGCACTGCAATGAAATTCTGGTTGATGCCAGTGAACCACAAAGGCTGCAAAGTCGTTCGGAACATTCTCGAGACTGAACTGCTCACGCAGACAATTCGCCGAAACAAAACTCTCAATTTTGAGTTGGATGTTTTCTGAAAACTCATCGCATTCAAATTCAAAAACCGACTGTGCGACATCGGCGCCCGCAATCAGCCTGCTGTCGCGCGCAATGCATGTCGCAACAGAGACGGGATGATCGGCGGGAATGAGGCCCTCGAGTTGTTCGTCGGCAACCCATTCGTTGGTCGGCAGCGGCAACAGGACAGCACGCGACAGCCCGTCGACAGGCGTCTTGCGGACCAGCAGAACATGGGAAAATGACTTGCGGGTCAGCAGGCCATGGGCATCGCGCGTGGGAGCAAAAAACAACGATGGACGCGGGCCAATCTTCTGCTGTGGCTTGAGGTCAAGCGGACTGATGTCCGAGTCTCGGGCGCTGCCGAAGCCGACGAGTAGGGAGTCGCGTGCGAGCGTGTATTGCAGCATGAGACAAAAACTCCGTCCGAGGTCTGATTGTTCCCTGGCATGTTGGGGCAGAGAAGTACTTTAAATGCCCCCGACTGGCAAGCCAGCAAGGGGCAATTAATGCTGTAAATACAAGTGTTTTACAAACATCAACGAGTCAAAGGCTTATACTTGATGCGCTTGGGGTTGACCGCATCGTCACCCAAACGACGGCGTTTGTCCTCGATATAGTCCTGATAATTACCCTCAAACCACACCACACGGCTGTCTCCTTCGAAGGCCATGATGTGAGTGGCAATTCGGTCGAGGAACCAGCGATCGTGGGAAATCACCACCGCGCAACCAGGGAAGTTCACAAGTCCGTCTTCCAGCGCGCGCAGTGTGTCGACGTCGAGGTCGTTGGTGGGCTCATCAAGCAGCAGCAAGTTTCCGCCGTTCATGATGAGCTTTGCAAGATTTAAACGGTTGCGCTCACCGCCCGACAAGCTTCCGACCAGCTTCTGCTGATCGGAGCCACGGAAACCGAAGCTCGCAATGTACGAACGGGCTGCAAGTTCTCGGTTGCCTACTTGAATGAGGTCGCGGCCGCCGGAGAGTTCATCGAAAACAGACTTGTTGCCGGTCAGGCTTTCACGGTTCTGGTCCACATAAGAAACCTTGACCGTGTCGCCCAGCCGCAATGCACCAGAATCAGGCTTTTCGAGACCAACAATCATTTTGAAGAGCGTCGACTTACCTGCACCGTTGGCGCCAATCACTCCAACGATTCCTCCCGGCGGAAGACGGAAATTCAGGTTGTCGAAAAGCAGCCTGTCGCCGAACGCTTTGCTCAGATTTTCGGCTTCCACAACAACATCGCCCAAGCGCGGCGCGGGCGGAAAGGGAATTTCTTTGATGGTCTCATAC
>JBEDKY010000246.1:0-5865 GCA_041171905.1 Pseudomonadota bacterium | reverse complement strand
CTGTCCTCTTCGCCGCGCTCATCTGCAAAATTCCAGGCCAGAGTGATCGCACCCGATCGGGTCAAATAACTGCGGTGCTGCAGCGCTGTCGTGGACGATGTGCAATCAAAACACCCGCTGCCCAGTTTCAAATCAACACCAATCGAAAGTCCGTTATCAAGCGGGAACAAATTAAGGCCCAACAAAATGGAGGTCTTTTTGTGACCTGAAAGGTTAAAGGTGACTTCACCCAGAGAGGCTCCATCGGCGACAGTTTTTTTCTGGTTGACCATCTTGTTGCCGAGTGCGGTTGAAAACTGCAGCTGTGCACCGGCTGCAAGTACAGGACCCAGCCACCAGCGCGCACCGAGCCCAATCGATGCATGTGTGAAGTCGAACACACCGCTGGTATCAAAACCGTCTTCCACAGCTGACTTCTTTAATTTGCTGTGAATAATGTCGACGCCAACAATCGGTTCGAGAGAATCGATGCGAACGATCCCCACAGTTGACACAATACCAGCCAGAGCACCTGCGTAGGATTTCTGCTCAAAGGCATCTCCTGCTTGAACGGCTCCGCCCGCCAGGTCCGTGGGCGAATCTCGGTAGCTCATGACCTCAAATCCGCCGGCAGCACCGGCCGATAGGCTGAAAGAATAGGCGTGTGCGGGCAGCAGAGCCAAAAGTAACGCTGGCAAAATTTGAATCTGCCGATTTTTCTGATGCAAAACTTCAAACCGATTGAATTTCGGGCCGGACATATTCGTGTCTCCTTGCGCATGCAAAAAAGTATCTCACGAACGATCGATTTTCTGCTCAATCTTTTGACAGTGTTTATTTCACTGACAGTTGTACAAATTGAATTTTCGCGACCTTACATCCGGAGCAGTTCTTGCTGTTGGTCCAACATTGGAGGACCACGCCATGACGAGTGAAAAAACGCCCAGAAAACTCAGCTGGCTCTTCTGCAAAGCGTCTGCACTTGTGGGAATTTCACTACTTTCCTCCAGTCTTACCGCCTGCGGAACGAACGTCGGGCAAGCCGTCGAAAATAATCAATCCGACGCAGAGACCAGCTCGAGTGCAGCAGAGCTGACTCGAGAAAACTCTGGGATCGCAAGTGTTGCCGTGTTGGGCGACTCGCAGTCGACAGGCGGATATGGTCGCAGACTGTCGGAATTGATCCGCGCTTCTTCCAAACAGCGCCTCGTTTACTTTGGCGCAGCAAGTTCGGCGCGCGTCGGCAGTTGGGTTTCAGGTGGGTTCAATCCAATTCCCGCGGGCGCCTACTTCGGCTGCGCGTCGGGTGCCGACGGTCGTAGTTGTGTCCCATCGATGCAATCCGCAGGCCGCACGGAGTCTATCGCCTCGATTTTACGCAGGCCTGCGACAGCAGACCTTTTCATTCTGAACCTCGGAGACAATCACTTCTACGACCCCACGTCTGTGAGGAATGAGTTGCCAAAGTTGGTCGGACCGATTCTGAGGTCCGGTGCAAAGTGCGCGTTTATCACCCCAACCGAGGGCACCGGTCGCTTCGCTGACAAGCGCAATCTGATGGCAAACATCAAGCTTGCGCTCGACGACATCAAAAAGGCGAGCGGTTCAACCTGCTTTCTGATTGACAGCTATACCGTCGGTAAAGAAGTGCTCAGGACGTCTGCTGACTTGCAATTGATGAGGCAGTCGGTGTCTGCGGATCCGATGGGCCTGCATCCGCAGGGCAGTGGCGCAAGGCTTTGGGGAGAGCGCGTGTTTGACGCGTTGGTCGGGCAAAAACTGCTGGAGCGGCTCTGAGACTCGCGGCTCGGATTTATAAACAAGACGACCGGCATTCCAGCCGGTCTGTTTCTTTTTTCAATTGATCTGGCTGCGTGCCAATCCAATCAGCCTCGCCAGCGCAGTGTGGCGTTTGAGTGCCACCTGTGTTCCCACAGCCTTCTTCATCGCCCACTCCTCACCAATCACAAACGCATGCTTACTCGCACGGGTGATTGCGGTGTAAAACAGGTTGCGGTCCAGCATGGAATAATACGCACTGAACATCGGGATTATTGCCAGCGGAAATTCCGAACCCTGTGACTTGTGCACAGTCATTGCGTAACACAAACTCAGGTCATCGATATCTTCATCTTCAAGCCTGACGATGCGATCATCAAATGCGACGTCCATCTCAACCTTCTTTTGCACGACACGAATTGCGCGGACGAATCCGAGGTCTCCATTGAACACGTCTTTGTCATAGTTGTTGCGCGTCTGAATAACCTTATCACCCACCCTGAAAATATCGGTTTCATCGACAACCACCTCATCCTTGTCGGGGTGCGGCGGGTTGAGTTCTGCCTGCAGAAGCTTGTTGATTTTTTCTTGTCCCGCATCTCCGCGCCTCATCGGCACAAGAATCTGAACATCACGAATCGGATCGAGTCCGTACATCTGCGGGATGGTTTCTTTCAGCAGCGGCAACAGCAGTTCGGCAAAAGTCTGAATGCTGCATGGCAACAGAACCAGCGACTGCGGAGAAGCAAAGTGGGCAGTGCGGCTGACAAGACTGAACTCCGGCTTCGTCCCCTCAATAATCGAACGCGCCGCTGTCGGAATAGGACTCTCGCTCGACTGACGGAAAATTTTTGTCAGTCGAGCAACCGGAACTTCCCCCGAAGAAATCACATCGCGCAGGCAGTTTCCGGCGCCGACACTTGGAAGCTGATCAACATCTCCCACCAAGATGAGCCGCGTCTGAGGTGCCATAGCCTCCAAAAGGGTGTTGAAGAGGTCAAGACTCAGCATCGAAGCTTCGTCGACAATCACGACATCGACATCCTTGAGAGCACCCTCGCCACCCTCAGATGTCCCGCCGTCGTCACCCTGCCCGATGCGCAAAGTTTTATGCAAGGTGTATGCCTGAGCCTCGATGGAGGCCGTCATGCGCTTTGCCGCAAGTCCCGTAGGCGCGCACAAAACGACAGTCCGTTTGAGTGCCTTCTGGATACGATAAATAGCCTTTAGGACAAATGTCTTTCCGCATCCCGGGCCGCCTGTCAGCACCATAAATCTTGAGCCAACCGACATCTCAACAGCGGCAGCCTGCTCGGATGACAATTTATTCCAGGGAATGTCGGGGACAAGTTCCTCCAAAGTGATTTCACCGGAACTGAACTTCTGCTCAAAGGGATCGTTGCCGAGCCCAGCTTTAAAAAGAAGCCGCGCGCATTCGCCCGCCGTTGCATTTTCAAGTGCGAACACTTCTGGAAGATAAAAGAGAGGCTGTGCCGATTTTTCGTCGGTGCCCGAACCTTCTGGCAGACGAAGGATGAAACTCTGCACACCCTTTTCACGGTTGTCCTTGTAAATCGCGCGCAGTTCAGACAGCAGCATTTCAAAGGTGAAACGCTGGTCGCGCTTTGCACCCAACACATCGCGGGCACCCTCAATAAGCACATCACGTGGCAAGCAACAGTGGCCGTCGTCGTGAGCCCTCTCGAGGGTAAAAACGAAGGCCGCCTCAAGGCGAAAGCGAGAGAGCGGATCGATTCCCAATTTCAAAGCGATGGCATCGGCACGCAGAAATCCGACGTTGCGAAAATCCGAGATCAGCCGATAGGGATTTTCTTTGAGCAGGCGAATGGCGTCCGACCCATAGCGCTCGTAGATGCGGTTTGCGAAATTGGGCGGGATATTATGTTCGTGCAAAAAAACCATGATCGAGCGATAGACTTCGTCGCCTGTAATCAGCGAAATCACCTGCTCGGCTTTATCACGCTTGCCCTTAAAAAAGGCAAATACTTTGTCTTTTTGGTTTTTGCAGACATCAACGAGTTCATCGATGGTTCTGACGTCCAAGGCCTCAAGAAATTTTTTCGCGGTGACGTCACCGACGCCCTTCACATTGTTCACGAGAAACGGAATCACACCAGTGAGCGTCGGCGGGCGGAGCGGCTCACTGTAAATCACCTGAAAAGTTTCGCCGTACTTGGGAGACGTAGCCCAGTCGCCAAAGAGCTTGTACTGCTGCTGAGAATCGAACTTTCCGACGGTCAGGCCCTTACCGCTGGCACGAAAGCGTTTGGCTGACTTTGAATCAACGAATTCCGCGACGACAAACGCTCCGTCTTGAGACGCGAAAATGACCTTGGACAAAAGTGCGGTCAGCTCAACAGACACGATGGGTTCCCCTTTTTCAGTAGGGGAGCTTGCACTCGATCTGAAACTATGGCAACAACGGGGTCGCGTCGGGGCTTAGCGCAGTGGTAGCGCATCTGTTTTGGGAGCAGAGGGTCGTGAGTTCGAATCCCACAGCCCCGACCATTTTCCCCTTAGAAGCCGGTCATTACCGGCTTTTTTTATTTCCTAGTCAAGGTTTTTGAGCTGATTCCAGCTCTGATCGATTGTGAGCCAAGACAAACTGAAAATTAGACTTCCAACTAAAATGCTCACTCAAGGAGCAGTACCGTTCGGAACAGTGCTGTCCGGAACAGTTCCACTTGGAGCAGTTCGGTTCACCAGGCCAATTGCCTCCGCGAACGCGCTCACCTCGGTCACACTCTGCACCAGTGGATCTGACGAGTTTTTCATGGCCGTCATGTAGGACCAATACATCGCGTCCCACTCGACACCGCACTGTTTGAGCTGGCCATAGGCGCACTGCCCCTTGCCCACATGCTGTTTGACTGTCCACGTAAAACCCGGAGTCGTGCAAGGATTCGCGCTGCCTGGTGCCCTACAGTTGCCAGTCAGCCATTTACAGTTGTTGTCGCGGTCGTTGGTCCACCACCACAACGTCGACGTCCAATCCGGTCCACCTTTGAGGCCCCAAATACCAATTCCCTTGCCGTTTGCATCCTGCGCCCATGAGTACCAGTCCCCATAGACAAGAACCTGAAAGACGCCCGTACAGGTCGCACTGCCGCAGTAGCCTTTTCGGTAGAGGTCGCTGCCCGACCATTTTCTTTTGCCGACCTCAGCCCAGGGAAATCCACCCAATGACGTCTGATAGGTTTCATAGTCGGCAATGGTGGCAAAAAACGCGAGCGGATGGATGTTGCTGTCAATCATGTTGCGCAACATAACGGTGACCCGCTGCGCGAATGTTTCGGCGACGGCAGAGCCTTGCGCACCGTTCTTGAAGTCCTGTGCACGCTCTGCAATGCGCTTCAAGATGGGCATCGACACCCGCACAAAATCGGGCATTGCCGCTATGCGACGCAACTCCTGGCCTGAACTTGACGACGGACATCCAGTGGTCGTCGGAGCCGAATCAGTACGCGCCACCGGTTTACAAGCCGACAGAACGCAAAACGACAAACCGATAAGCGCAGGCCACGCGAATTTAATCATCTCCATCTCCATCTCCACAAAATACAAATCTGAGTTGAGTTCGTTTTGACAGAATAAACTTGGGTGAAGGAGGAATGAATCTCGAACTCTTGACGCATCTGTCGTCATCTATAAAATTCCATACATTCCGTGCACTTGCACAAAATTCAAACACGCAAGGCAGAATTATGGGAGGTCACACCATGTCAACAGAAGCGGGAAATGAAAGCAGCAATGATTCAGGGAAATGGGACGTCATTTTCGGTCTGACCCTGTCGATTTTCGCGGCCATACTCGCCATCAACGAACTCGGGGGCGGTAAATTCGGTGACGACGAGATTCAGCTGGGCAACGAAAAAACAAAAGCTTATATGTGGTACCAAAGCAAAAGCATCAAAGAAAGTCTAACCAAGGGACAAGTCGATCTGTTGCAGGTTCTCGGCGACTCAGGAGCCATAGCAGCTGATAAGGCCGCCGCAATGGCAACGCTCAAAGACAAACTCAAAGAAGAAGTGATCCGCTACAAAAAAGAGAAAGACGAAATTCTCAGAGGTTCAAAAGCAGTTGGTC
>JBEDKY010000245.1:0-6628 GCA_041171905.1 Pseudomonadota bacterium | reverse complement strand
GTCTTAACGTAAAGGTGTTCCGGTAGATTTAGCCAGCGGCTGAGCAGCTCGCTCCGTCGTTGAGGATCATCAATTTCAATCAACAACGTGCAACCCAATTCACCCTGTTCACCGATGAGTTCGTTGTATGTTTCGATTTCATGAGCGATTTGCTGTTCATCGCTCATGCTTTCGGCGCGCATCATCTCTTGAATTTGATATTGCACGGTTTCCTTATTCTCAAAAAGAAAGGTCAGATGCTCACCGACGTGAATCCGTCTGCAATCTTTGACTTGCAGGATCCTGGTGCGAATATCAGCTCGCGTTTTTTCGTATTCTGAAACCGAGAGAATCTCACTACGACTGACTTTTCTCATCTTTTTCTCCGCTCTTTGCGACCTTTGTGGCAAAACCGTCTTCACGGTAGGCGCGTGCCAGAATACTCATCGGATGCATGGGTTTGACACCCGCGAATTGCTGAAACTGAACTGCAGCCAGAGGACAATCAGTAGCCCAAACCTCACTCTGCGAGGCCTGCATTCCATCAAAGGCCTTCTTGCCGATTTTGGCCGAGCTCTCAAAACTCTCGACCTTCATCGCATAGGTACCGTCGTGCCCACAACATTCAGTCACCGTCTTGGGCACAACTCCCGGAATCTTGCGGAGGATGTCTCTTCCCTTGAATCCCACAGCCTGCGCGCGCAGATGACAGGGCGCATGGTAACCGACCGACTGACCGGGTGTCGACTTGAAGTCGGTGTTGAAACGCTGCTGGTCGCGGATCGACCAGAGGAACTCACTCGGATCGACTGTCGCGGCGGCGACTTTTTCGGCAAGTGGTCGAATCTCTTCATCCACGAGCTCCGGATATTCGCGCCGCAGCATCATTGAACACGTCGGGTTGATGGCGACAACCTTCGCTCCGCTATCGACAAATGGCTCAAGCTTTTTGAGATTCACAGCTGCTTGCTTGCGAAGTGAATCGAGATCGCCAGACTCCCAGCGCGGCATGCCGCAGCATTCGAGTCCACGTTCACATTGAATCGAGACACCGTTGTTCTTCATCACCTCAACAGTGTCTTTACCAATTTGCGGCTCATTGTTCTGAACATAGCACGTTTGGAAAAGCACAACTTCGCACTCTTTGCGATCGTCTTTGATGAGACCCTGCTCTTCGGCCCAATTCTCAAACGTCTCGTCGGCAAACTCGGGGAGCAGCTTGTCTCGATGAATGCCGAGCACTTTTTCCATGAACCAGCGATGTAACTTTACTTTGTTCATTGCATTGGCCGTACCGAGACTCAAGCGTGCCATTCCACCCGCAAGATCGGGATTGCCCAGAACGGCATCACGCAGACTTCCACCTTCATCTCTGCGGCGTTGCGCGTGATAGCGATGAACCAACTTCGGAAAATCGAGCTGAAATTCATGCTTGTCGCGCGGGGTATAGGGACATTGCACTTCGCAGAGCTTGCACTGAAAACACGCATCCATCACCGAACGTGTGTCCTCGGCAGTCAATGCATGAACGTCACCGTCGTATTTGTTATCGAGCAATGAAAACAGATTGGGAAAGGAATCACAGTACTTAAAACACATCCGGCAGCCATGACATATTTCAAAAGCACGCGTCACTTCCTTGCCAAGTGAACCCTTGTCCCAATATTTCGCATCTTTGGGGTCATAACAGAGCCCGTCAGTGGGCAAATACGAAATGCGACCGCCTTGTCCGCTCACGAAGCCTCCGCCAAATGATGAGGAAAAAAAAAGGCGCCTTCCGGCGCCCGAAGTCCCTTACGAGATTGACTTGAGCATTTGCGCAAACCGGCCCGCATGAGATTTTTCTGCCTTGGCGAGTGTCTCGAACCAATCCGCGATTTCAGAGAAACCCTCTTCGCGGGCAGTCTTTGCCATGCCCGGATACATGTCTGTGTATTCGTGTGTTTCACCTTCGATGGAGGCCTTGAGATTCAACACAGTGTCACCCATCGGCAGGCCAGTCGCCGGATCGCCGACTTGCTTGAGGTAATCCAGGTGCCCATGAGCATGGCCGGTTTCACCCTCGGCAGTTTCACGAAAGTTGCTTGCAACCTCGGGATAGCCTTCAACGTCTGCCACCTTTGCGAAATAAAGGTAACGGCGATTGGCCTGACTTTCACCCGCAAAGGCATCCTTCAGGTTCTGATGAGTCTTGGTACCGTTCAAATTCTTTGCCATGACTGTCTCCTTGTTTGGCAATCCGCCGCATCAGCAGCGCGTAACAGTACACTGTTACCTGCAGCAGGAGCAACTCTCACAAACCGCAGCTGCCTCCGTCAAAATTTCACCACATCAAGAAGTTCTTGCAGCCTCCGAAACGATTTTCAGCGTCTGGTAGGACGAAGTCGCGAAATGTCACGAGAAGTTTTTGGAGAAAATCATGATCAGGTTCCCTCAAAGCAAGATCGCTCTCTTGGGTGTTATCTTTTCGGTTGCTGCAGCCTCTTGCGGTAAAAAGAAGAACGCAATCACCGAGGACATTGCATCACGAGAAAAGCTTGCAAGCAGTCTGGCGGTCGCCCTCACGGCGCAGGGACTCTCCGAAGAGCAGGCGAAAAAGATTGCCAATTCCGGAAAAGATTTGGCAGCAACAAAAATGGCGTCGTCAGCTCTCCTGCTCACGCCTCAGCCGTTGAGCCTCGGAACACCGGACACTCCGGCAGAAAAGGAAATTTCGGGATTTGTTGAAGGTGCCGTCGCTGCACTCGACGAAGCGGGAGTGAAAGACAAGAGTAAAATTCTTGCAGTGCTCGGCACCATTGTCGAGGTTGTGCAAAAAAGCTTCTCAGAGCGGAAAGACGAACTCAAAGACAGTCTCAAGGACCTTCCTGCGGTCGTGGCAGATGCCTCGATGAGCGGATTGAAATCGTCCGGAGTTGCACAAGAAGACCTTGACGAAGCACTGAAGGAAATCACCAAGGAAATCATCGAAAATCTCGAACAAACAGGACTTGAAAAGGAACTGTGCGACGACGCTGCCAGCGGAGTCATTTCAGAAACTGTCGGTAGTCTGGATGAATTCGGCATACCGAAGGAGTCCATCGACGATTACTCGACATTTATCATGGCGGGTGCGATGGACGGAATTCCATCCGACACGCCTATTGAAGAGATCACCCTATGGATCAAAGAAATGTCAGAAGCTATTGCAGATGGCATGAAAGATACAAACTTGTCCGACGCGGAGCTTGCTCTGGCAATGCAGTCGGTCTCGAAAGCCGCGAGCGAATCGGTCGATGACATCGGAGTCAGCAAAGAATACTGGGCGAAAATCTCGGAGGCGATGACCGAAGGTATGGTTGCGGGACTCGATGACGCCGGAATGTCAAAGGAGTATTTTGACGATGCCATCAAAGCCATCGCGCAAGGTGCAGTCGAAGGCTCAGAATCACTCAATTCCGTGCTGTCTGACGAGGAATTAGCCGCATACATCAAGGCGGCAAGCGAGGGTGCTGCGGCCGGTGTCACCGAACTCAATTTGCCTAAAGAGGAATTTGATGACTTTGCTAAAATGGCCGCAGAAGGGGCAGGCGCCGGACTCGCAGACGTTGAAATACCTGACAGCCTCAAACAACAAATGGAAACCAGCATCGCTGACGCAATGAGAGATGGTCTCGCGGACTCAGGATTGTCGCAAGAAGAACTCGATAAGCTCAAGGCGGACTCAATCGCTGCCGCGGAAACGGGCGCCGACTCTGGTGAATCCAAAAACAGCGTGCCAAGCGGATCGGGGACACCCACTGAAAGCAACAGCGGCGAATACTGACTTGATCGCCGCAGCGGCTGCTTCTGACTCGAGCGTCAGAAAGTCGCTGCGGCCGGACCAACGCGCCGCAGCATGATGAGTGTCATGTCATCTTCGTTCGACGGATCGTTCATGAATACGCGCTTGTTGTCGTGCAAGGTGCGCATCAGAAGTAATTCGGCAGGTCCCGCGCTTCCAGCCATGATCTTCTTCTTCAACTGACCCGCCCAACTCAGTACGGTAACACCCACTGGAACAATTCCGTCGGAGTAAATGGCAAGCAGCTCGTCGTCAGCAACCGGTTCGGTGCGTGGAATCCATTTTGCCTCGCCCATCAGCTCTCCACCCAGTCGTTCACCCGCGGTTGTCACGTATCGCAGCCCACGTGACCCGATGATCAACGCGCCTGGATGACCAGCAGAAGTTATCGAAACTTCCTTCGCGTAAGGGTCGATCAGCGCAATCATGGCGGTGCAGTTTTCGTTCCTGCGCAGCGCAGACAAGCCATCGTGAATCTTGATGGGCGCAGTGCAAAGTATTTTTTCACGTTCTCCCTTGTCTGCCGGGAAATCCATTTGCCCGAGTCGGGCACACCAGAGGCTCCAATGAGAACAAATCACACTTGTTGAAAGTGAAGAGCCAACACCGTGACCGGTAACATCAGCAAGGCAAACAGCAAGCAATTTTCTGCCATCACTGAACTCGACCTCGCGAATATCAAACCAGTCACCGGCCAATGCCTCGGCCGGATGATAAATGGCCCGCCATTGCCAAAAGTCGCTCTTGAACCGCTTGTCGGGAAGCATCCGGGCCTGCACGTCACGCCCCACCTGCAGTTCCTTTTCAATCAGAGCCTTTTCCGCCATTTCATGACCAAAGCTCAGCATCCTGCGGGCAATTGAACCTACTTCGAGCAGACCGGCGGTCAGAAGAGCGGGCATCAGCATCATATGTCGCCAATCCAATGGATCAGTAAAAGTCCGCGAGCCGCTGATTTGACCCGTGAGTTCAGAGACGTTTACGCTCCCATATATTGCAAACGCAGCCACCGTAATTAGGTACTGAACAACAACCAATGTCTGCGAAAGTGCGAGTCCTTCGCTGCGATCGTTTTTTCCATTTGAAACCTGCGCTTCTTTTATCTTAAAAACCCGCAGTATCTTCTCCTGCGCTACAGGCCAGACAGACCACACAACTAGCAATAGCGACAGGGCGGAACCCAGAGAGTCGACCCATAGCGACGAGGTTATTTGGAATTTAGGATCGAGATAATGTCCACCCATGCACAGAATGGCGCATAAAAAAGTGAAGACGACGCGCTGCCAAATCCGGATGCGCCTGAAAGAAAGTCCCAACAATTTTTCAACAAACATGACAAGCATTGCCAGAGAGGCACCCAGCGATGCATAGCTGAGCAAGTTCTGCCAAAGCGTGAGTGCTGAGCTCTCACCCAAAAATCCGAAGTAAGTAAAGACCGCCCGGCAGGCGCCAAAGAGCGCCAGCAGAAGCATCGTAGGACTGTGGTCAAGGACACTGGCAATCGCACTCATGACAAGCGGAACACCGACAAGAAACTGCTTTGAAAGGGCCGCAGCACCAACCTGCTTTTCAAAAAGGCTGAGGTATTCCCGTGAAGAATTTGGCTTGGCCAAAACAACTGGCAATTCGAGCGGACCGAAACGGGGAAACGGCTTGTAATTTATTATGAGATCGATTTTTCCGCTGGTCGACAACTGATTGAGGGTCAGCCCGAATGTTGAGTCTGTGACGTGTCCGTATTGCGAAATTCCAGCCATATTTTCGCCAAGAAACGTGGCTCTCTGAGAGTTTCTAGGAATGAGCAGCATCCACTCGTTGGATGTTTTCAATAGCGACTTTTCGGCTTCGTTAAAAACGTAAGTCAGATGAACTGTATTCGCCTGTTTGACTTCCTTTTTCCCGAAGACCTCAAAATTCAGCAAAGGACTTTCGAAATTCTGCAACGGCAGATCAATCTTCTGGACACCCTGCAGCTGGTCCTCAAAACAGTCCGGAGACGTTGTCTCGCCCTTTTTGTAGTAGCAAAAATTAAACAGAGCCTGCCAGGTACGCAGCGGCAAAACCTCCTGACTTTCAATCAGTGACTTTTGCCGATCAGAAACGTCATGAGTTGATTTTTGATGCGCGAGGATCTTCCAGAACACAAACAGTGTCAGGGCCAGCGAAGCGGCTATCAAAACGCGCTTTTCCCATTGCGGGGTTTGCATTTTATCTCTCCAGCGTCAGTTCCACGGCTACAGTTTTTTTCAGCAATTACTGATTCTGTTATATCTGTCAGAATCGCAGGATTCGAGTCCATGCGCCATGAAACCGGAAGAGCTGGGATTGCTGAACTTGGAGGCTGCTGATGTTGTTGCTCTTGCCTTTGCTTTTCCTCACATTGACGGGCTGCAAACGAAGCAACATAGCTCAGCTCGCACAAACAGATTCGTTGAACCTGACCGGTGAAACCGGCAGAAATCTGACCATCGAAGTGACAGAACTTCGCACATCCGAATCTGAGAAGGGTCTCCACAGCATTTGCGCTATCGGACTGGCGGGAGATGAGCGACTCACTTCTAAGACGATTCAATCAAAGCTCGTCTGTGACAGCAAGACGGGAAATCCTGCGGGTCTTTCGGTCCGCTTGAAAAATTTACCGTATCCAGCCTACATCACGGTCTTCCACGACAAAAACCACAATCGAACGCTCGATTTTGCTGTTCTAAATCTGCTGGTCATCAAAGAATCCAATCCGGCAGAAGGGATCGGTGTTCTTGACCTCGAGAATCAGACCATCCAGTTTTCAAGACCAATTTGGGTGGAAGTCGGCGAGCAGAAATCAAA
>JBEDKY010000244.1:0-4553 GCA_041171905.1 Pseudomonadota bacterium | reverse complement strand
GAGTGTCGACCGGTCGTCGGTCAGGCTGCCCAGAACAAACGTACAGATTTGTGCAAGAATGATAACCACACAAAACCACGGGAGTTTATGAATCAACTGACGAACGAGTTGGCGGTCGTTGCGCACTTCCTGCAAGGCGAGGGGTCCTCATTGTTTGGGCTCTTAATCTTTCGATGATAGAACCCGAATTGAATTCTGAAAAGGCAGATGGAAGTTATCAGTGGAGTGAAGGATGAGCGATCAGCCCGATTTGAAAGATTTGTTCCTAAATGAGGAGCTGCTGATTGAACTCGCAAAACGCGAACTGAAGGGCAAGCGTCCGCCCTCGTCACGCCAGAACAACACAGTGCAGCCGTATCCGACGGCAGTTCAAACAAAACTACAGAGAGAGCTTGAAAGCAGGGGATGGACCTACCGTGACCTGGCTCTCACGATTGGAATTCCAGCCGGTGAGGCGCAGGCCCTTGCCCGCGGCGGGCAGCGTGTCACACGTGAATTGGCCGAAAAGTTTGCACGAGTCTTTGCAACTTCTGCGGATTACTGGTTGCGGGCTGAGGATTGAGTCGTTTCTTCTTTGGCCCACAGGCACAGTCTCAACACGGCTTTAAATATTTATGCGAGCGGTTCCGAGGGTAGTGTCGGCTGACGCTGTTGATTGAACAGTTCGATGCGGCGTAGCACTTGCTGTTCACGATTCATGTCGCGCAGAGGCAGACCCGCTGCACCTTTGCACTCGGCAATTTGCAGCACAATTTCCAGTCTTCTGCGCAGAAGTTCAACGATTTTCTCATCGGTATCATCGACCTGCTGACGAAGATTACGCAGTCTTTCGTCTGCCGATTTCACAAGAGTGTCCTGTTGAAGTTGGCGCTGTGTGTTTCCTCGATGGCTTGTTCTGAAAGAATCGCTGTGACGATTTTTTGCAGCGATTCTTTATCATAGAGACGCGTCAAGAAGTCGGCACGGAAGTACTGTGCGCCGGTGTTTCTCAGCAGGTTGAGTTTCTGGCTCAGGGCAAAAGGCTTCTTTGCATAGACGATCGATTTGCAGGACTCGTGCGCGACATAGAAAATGTCTCCCTCGTCGTTCTGAATCTCGAGTGTCCGGTATCCGCAGACTTTGTTTGTTGGACAGCCGTTGTGGAGCGCAGTCAGACTGCAGCTTTCTGCTATGAACAGGGGAGTGTCTTTGTAAAGGATGACCTGTGCGCCTGAGTTGACAGGAAATGCTGACAACAGCGAGGCGATGTTTTTAAAATCATCCTCGACTGACAAAGTGACTCTCTCTATCCCACGCTCTGCCCACTCTGCAGCTGCGGCTTGATTGAGGGAATAGAGCGTAAAATCCGAAGAAAACGAGGACACTTTCTCCTTCAGGCTCCAGCGTTCCAGCATCGAAAAATGGCCGACGTTGCCAATTTCAACAGCGGTAAGTCCGGCAGCGAAGAACTCTTGGGTCCATCGTTTCATCAGCGGTTCGTCCCACGCACGCAGGACGGTCGGAAAAGCAAGCCTGATGTCGATTCTGTTTCTTTGTGCAAACGTCTTCAGTGTTTCGGCGAGGTCTGAAGGCGACAGCTCGTTGAGAAATGCCCGCTTTGGTTCGAACACGATTTCATCGATGCTGATGGTCAAGCCACTTTGCGCCTGATTGTGCGCAGTGAGCAGTTCTTCAATCCACGGCAGATACTCGCAGCGATCAATCTTCAAAGACAACACCGGACCTGGTTGAGACGTGCTTCTGCTGTCCTGTTTCTGAGTCGAAGCAATGTGCTCGAGAGCAACAGAGAGTCGTTCGTTGAGGAATTGTGAGTGAGCGTTCGGCAAATGACTTTCGAGAGACCGTTTGAGTTCCTTGAGGCGGCTGCGCGGTACGAACCACTCCGAGTCGCCATTGAATTCAATTTTCTCTGCAGTGAAGTTGATGTTGCCCAGTGTCTTGAGCAGTTCCCCAAGGTCCTGACACAGGCTTGAAGTTCCTGCCTGCGGACGTATGGCCGTAAACTGTGCATACGTTTTGAAGATGACCTTCTCGTGCTTGACCGCTGAAACACAAATCTTCAAAAGTTCGCCGCTGTTGTCAAAGTCCACGTTGAAGGTTACGTTTGTGTTGGGCTTGAGGCGCTCTTGTCCTTGTGGTGCGCTGAGTTTCTCGACTTTGCGCCGCAACGCGTCGGAGCGGGTTCGATAAATAAGGTCACCCGCAGCGGGCATTTGCAGCTCGTCGGGGATTTCAATTTCAACGGTTCGCAATGCTTCGCTGGTGGGCGTGAGGCGTCCGTCCTGCCACATGGTCCGCAGCGAAAAATGGCAGACTTTGTTCTCGTATCTCGATTTGACGTCGGTTATCTGCGAGTGGCTCTGCGCACCATGTTGCGGGGTCGAATGGTAGAGCTTGTTGCGAGGGTCGATGCGAAGACCATCAAAACGCTCCAACGAGCATTCGCTGGTCACCGTGACCTTACGTCCTACAACTTTTTCGACGGTTCCGACAAACTGGCCTTTGTGGGTTGGATTGTCCAGGTCGATGACATTTTCGTGATAGCGGCCCTTGAGAAAAAAGGATGTGTCGTTGCGGTGAAATGTCAGGCTCAGCTGCTCGCGGAGTGCGTCGTCTTTGTTGCTTCCCTCAGAATTCATGGCATGTGCAATTGCGGGA
Source organism: Pseudomonadota bacterium (assembly GCA_041171905.1). GTDB lineage: Bacteria > Bdellovibrionota_B > Oligoflexia > Silvanigrellales > Silvanigrellaceae > RFOM01. The sequence continues at coordinate 1,895 of JBEDKY010000244.1, read as the reverse complement.
GCCTCGGGCCTGAGAGTTTGCCGGCCAAAGAGTTTGTTGAGTTGGTTGCGATAGGCCTGAACTACACCGGTCACATACTGGGCGTCTTTTTTTCGTCCTTCGATTTTCAGAGTATCGACTCCGGCGTCAAGCAACAGGCCGAGATTTTCGACCGTGTTGAGGTCCTTCATGCTGAAAAGGAAGCCGTGTCCCGGCTCGTTGAGAATCTTGTACGGCTTACGACACGTATACGCGCATTCACCGCGGTTTCCGCTGCGGGCGTCTTCAGCACCGCTGAAAAAGCACAAACCACTGTATGAGTAACAGAGACTTCCGTGACAAAAAGCTTCGAGCTCGACATCTTCGAGCGGAATCGCAGCTCGAATCTTTTTGATTTCAAGGGCTGTCAGTTCGCGCGCAAGGACAACGCGTTTAAAACCCATCGCCATGGCTGCCCGCACGCCATCCGCATTGTGCACCGCCAGTTGTGTGGATGCATGCAGACGTAGTTTCGGGAAAAACTTCCGGCACAGACGCGCCAAACCAACATCCTGAACGATGATTGCGTCTACGCCAATATCCTCAAGTTCAGCGAGCGTATTGACCAAATCTGTCAATTCGCCGCTTTTGATGAGGATGTTCATCGTCACCAAAACCTTCATGGCATGCCGATGTGCCAGAGGGACCAGCTCGCGCAAATCGTTGCACGTGAAGTTTTCTGCGCGTGCACGCGCATTGAAGTTTTTCAGGCCAAGAAAGACGGCATCTGCGCCGGAGTTCAATGCGGCAAAGAATTGTTCTCGTCCACCGACCGGGGCAAGGATTTCGGGAACACGTCGTTCAACAGAAATTTCTGGGTTATTCTCTGACATGAATTATCCCGTCGGCTCGGGGCAGCGGTATTGCTGCCTGACCGACGGGTTTTATCGAAATTGCGATACTCAGCAAGCGCTATTTGGGAATGTAGGTGTAGGAAACATCCAGAGTGATATCGTATATTTGAGCGCAGTCGATGGGTGGGTTGTCGTCGCCGGTCAAAACCATGCCAAAGTACAGAGGCTGACCAGCGAGCGACGAGAATATCCGCTTGTTGGCTTCTTCAGTCAATTTGAAGGAAAAAGTGCCCGTCGTTTGAGTATTGGGAATCGTGCAGCTGACGCCATCGGCGCATTTGGATGGACCATCCGCCTGAGTGCCGCGAATTTTCGCCCAGTCGTAGAGGTAAAATCCATTTGCAGCTTTGCTGAATGCTGCCGTTGGAAGGCCCCGGCTTGAAATCAAAACATGGTTGTTGAGATTGAGGAAAAGATGATCGTCGTACTCAATTTGTTGCTGCGCACTGCTGGCCTCGAGAGTGCAGACTTGTCTATCGGCGGGGATCGCGATGTCGAATCGGCGTTCGATGCGCGCGGTGTATTTGCCTCCACCGTTACTCGTCGAATTGTTGTCGCCTGTTCCGAACGGGCATTGTTTTCCGCCCTTTTGCGGATCATTTTTGGGAATCAAGACCTTGATGACGTCGCTCTTAACCGTCGTTTTATCGTCGCAAGAAGGACGCGCGACAGGTTTGGGAGCTTCCGGTTCTCCAGGCGCATTGGGCGCCGCGACCTGTCCGACGTTTTCATCATTGGCTGAATTGTTGCCGCCTTTTGCCCCGATACCCTCGGCGTTTGCGTCAGCCTTCGGTTTTGTTACGGGAGTTTTTGTGGTCGCTTTGTACGTTGGCGCACTGTCGCACCCCTGGAGTGCAAAAACGACCACAATCACGAATGGAAAAAAGTGATTCACGATTCCCCCAAACTGCTTAGGTCATGTATCGGAAGATTAGGAAGAGATATTTACAGGTTTCCTTTTACCTGCCGAAATGAGCGGGTCATTTGCCCCCCGTTCAAGACACGCCTCGCATAGGGCATGAG
>JBEDKY010000243.1:0-5150 GCA_041171905.1 Pseudomonadota bacterium | reverse complement strand
GAAGGGAAGAAGTCGTCTAGGTCTCATATGTGAAGTCCATGCGCACAATCCAAAGCGACGCGAAAGTCAGGCATATGTTCCATTCGACTTGCCGGAGTCTCAAAGCCCCAAAGTGAGGTTTACGGAAGAAAAAGAAGACTGCAGGTTTTCGACGTCAAGACCAAAACTTAAAGATAGAGGTGGGATTACGGTGAGTCTTCCACCAAAAATCGTCTTCTGCTCCGGCGAGGATTCAATACGAGATACTCGACGTTGCTGAACAAAAACAGAAGCATCTATCAAAACACGAGGAGTAAGTCGTGCAAGAGTATCGCCATACGATGCCTCCAAATAGGCGTGTCGATATCTTTCCGAAGAATTTGGGGACGACTTCGAGAAATTAGTTCCGAAGACAAGAGAGAAGCGTTTAAAGAACGAATATCCAAATTGAACATCCCATCCACGCGTAACGATACCGTTTTTAGAATCATTGTCTAAAAAAAAGCCAAGTCCAAAAATGAATTGACCTTTGGCGTTCCAGAACCCCAATTTATCGTTATCTTTCGCGCTCGACAGCAGTTCGCGAACCTGCCGAGATGTGGCGAGATAGCCAACCTGACCAGCACCGGTTCCAATCATCTTTTTCGAAACGACACCCACTATTTCACCCTTTCTGTTAAGAACAGGGCCTCCTGAATTACCCGGACTTAGGGAGACGTCAGTGATTAATGAGGTTGAATTAATCTTCGAAATAATTCCTCGACTGAGGATGAAGTTGAGTTCCGTGTCCAGCCCATTCTCTGAAAAAAAATCTGTGCCGAAAGGATGCCCGATTGCCACAACTTCATCGCCTGCGTTCAGACTTTCCTCGTTTTCAAGGATGGGAATGACCGGACGAGTTGTTGGTTTTTCCAAAACGATCAATGCGAGATCGTGTTTGACATCTAAAGCGACAACCCTGCCCGACTCCTGGGTCTTTGAATTGTTCCACATGACGATGACTTCTTTAAGAGCATCAACACAGTGAGCTGCGGTCAAAATGCGATTGGGCTCAATGAGTGAACCAGAACACAAGCCACGATTGTGAAAGAGAATTGCAACGCCATCATGAGTACGTTTGTAAATGGAAGGCCAGTCGGACAAGTCTTTAGCTGCGGCAAATTGAGAAATAAGGAACATAGCAGCCGTAAAAACGCATTTAGACGCAGCAAGTTTTGAAAAATTCATCTCTTTCTCCATTCTAAAAAAGTGAGCTCCTCATGAATAATTGGCCACTAAATAATGCACATTGAAATCAAGGCTCGTATTTTCATCCGCGCGTTCTTCAGAAACCTGGCTTGTGAGTGATTTCTCCGATCCGGCCAGCGCCGGGCAGTTCAATGCTGCAGCGGATTCCTGAATTTTTTGCGCTGTCGTAGCCCTTCGCAAATTCCTGCTTTCTCGAACGTGTGGTGTAGGGTTTTTCATCTATTCCGTTGCCCGAGACGGCTGGAAGTTTGATCAAATCTTCTCCTGAATCAAGAGTGTCGATGCGCCAGCGGTGGTAAACTTCACTGACGAATCCGTGCGGAGCGCCAATTCGCGAAATGCATTCAACTGATCTTGTTTCGTCGTTGAATTTGATTTCTCCCTCCGAGATCCAGACACCCAAAGGCGGCAAATTGACCGGTTGCCAAATCAACAACGGCAGCAAAACGATAAAAATGCTTCCCCAGTAGTCCGATCCTCGATTTGCAAAGACACTGAGTGTTGCCAGGAGCGTCAAGCCTGCGAAAATTGTCTGCGAGTGTGCGAGCTGCGACGGAATCCAAGTCACGACAAAGAGTCCGCCGACAATCGAAAGACATGCGATTGTCATGATCAACCGGTAGGTTGAGCTTTTCCAGAGTTGTGTGAAGAGTGGATCCCAAAGCGTACTTATTGCCAGCACGGCCACGATGCTCACCCATAGATGATTTTCGGCACGCCAGAGCAATGGCAGCGCGAAGAAGAGCATGAATTGAATTGCAGTTTGCTGTGAGGTCACTGTGAGCCAGTTCAGCCATGCTCGATGGCTGCGCGGTAGAAGAAATCCGAGAAGTCCGCCAAGTGCGAAAACTCCCGTGAAGAGAAGAACTTTATGGATTCCGCGAGCATTGTGCGTGATTAAAGTTGCAGAAAATAAACCCCATGCAAGAGAAATCCACGGCAAGATTTTGAAAAAAAGGCGTCGTCCCGATTTTTCTTCTTCCTGTTGCACGTCATCTCTTTTCTGCGACAAGCGGTTCAGGGAGTGGCAGGGAGCGAGGGCAGCGGTTCGCTGAATGCCGCCTTCAGGCTCGGCGGACGCTCTTCAAAAACATCAAAGATCTCGAGTTTAATTTCGTCCGCACGGATGGCTATCATGACGGGCATGAAGCGCGAAAACTTGCTCTGGATGTCAGGACCCTCGGCTGCCGGGCCGGAAGAAAGATTGAAGAACAGGTTGTCGATCTGCACCTTCAAGTCGACCGTCTGGCTGGCGGGATAGTCTTGCCTCACACGTTTGCGCACAGCATCGGTAAGAGCCAGAGGCGAAAACATTTGGTGTGCGGCAAGGACAGGGTTCTTGCTCATATCAACAGTAATAATGTCGACATCCGAGCTCTCCAGCTTGGCACGACCGTTGGCATAGCTGCCGCCCATGTAAATGGTGTACTCGGACACCACTGGTCTCTTGGTCTTTTCGTCCTGCAAAAATTTTTGGAATATTTTGGCAACGTCTGCGACCTGTTTTGCAGTGTAGTTGCCGCGCGATTTATCGGGAAAAATATAATCGCGAAAGACCTGCAGATAAGCATCGTAGGCCGTAATGATATCGGTTTTGACTTTTTCGTGTGTTGAGATGATCTTCAGCGGGTTGACCGCGTAGCTGAGAATGGCATCGAGACAGCGCTTGGGTGCGACCATGGTCGTTTTCCACGAGTGGTCGCCTTTGCCGGCACCTGCGTAAAGAGTTTTGACGGAACTCATGATCTCATCGCGCAATTCATCGGGTAGCAACGATAATTCTGTATAACCCGTGACACTCGGCAGCCCTTCGGTTGCACACTGAGTGACGTATCGCTTCCATTCCGTTGAGTCGAATACAACTCTCAGGGCTCGTTGTTTGGCCTGTTCAGAGCCAATCATCGAACGGACCTTGTCGGCGAGTTCGCGGCGTTCCTCGGGCGAGGATTTGGCGGCGGCCTGTGCGAGCTTGCCGAGCAGTTGATTGTTTTTATCGAGCTGCTCCAGCGGTGTGGTCATAAGAATGGAGCGCGCGGTTTGGAAGTGCTCGGACGACTTTGAACGCACGCTCGTGTCATTGAGTGAGCGTTTCTGGCATCCCGCGAAAAAAGCCGAAGGCATGGAACAGAGCGCGGCGGCCGCAAGGACTGACAATTCTTTAGACACTTGTGGCAATCTCAGGGTCATAAAATAGCCTCTAGAAATTCGTATTTTGCGTTAAATTACGCTAATTATCCAGAGTTGGCTTCCGGTTCGTCAAGTGTCAGTAACAAGACTCCAGCTACATGCTGAACTTCGGCTGGACGTCGGTTACAAGGCCTGCTAGCTGGTCAGTCAGGAACAGCCCGCGTGCAACGGGGGGAGAGTTCATGAGTCTGAAATTGTCGCGCCGCAATGCTCTCAAGACTTTGGGACTGAGTTTCTGCACCCCGTTATTCTCCAAACTCGCGCTCGCTTCCGAACAGGACTGGGTTCTTGGTTTTGGCTCCTGCATGAGCCAGCGCCGCAGCCAGAGGTTTTGGGACGCCATTTTGGCCCGACATTTCAACCATTGGGTTTTCCTTGGCGACAATCTTTACCCTGACCGCGACAACCTGCCTTCTTTGCAGGAAGCCTATTCGGAACTCGCGCGACTTGAGCCGCTGCAGCGCCTGATCGCGAAAGTGCCCGTGTCCGCCGTGTGGGACGATCATGACTTTGGCGCTGACAACGCCGATTCACGCTTGCCCTACAGGGAAGAATCGCAGCAACTGTTCAGAACCTTCTGGCGACAGGAATACACAACGCAGTCAGACGGCATTTATTCATCGCGGATGTTCGAGCATCAGGGGCGAAAGATTCATCTCATTCTCCCTGATCTGCGTTTCCACCGGACTCCGTATGAACCTGCCCGGGTTTTGGGACCCGGGACACCAGTCCAAGAGCTTGATCCCCAGCTTCTAGGCGCTGCTCAGTGGGAGTGGCTTGAGTCTGAACTGGAGAAGCCTGCTGACCTTAAAATCATCGGCTCCAGCATTCAGGTCTTGTCGTTTGAGCACAACTTCGAAAAGTGGCACAATTATCCTGCCGAATTCGAGCGTCTCATGGCGTTGGTGGGAAGAATATCAACACCCACGGTGTTTCTTTCGGGCGATCGTCACGTTCACGAAATCAGTAAAGTGCAACTTGTCAGTGGTCGCACCCTCTATGATTTCACTTCGAGCGGCCTTAACAAGGCCGACGGTTTGTCGCGTTTTGAACGCAACAGTTTGCGTGTTGAGCGCTCGCTCGATGACGGTTTTGGTGAAGTCCGAGTTCGATGGATAGACGGTGTCCCGAGGGTCAGTATGTCAATGATCGACAGTCGTGGAGTTGAGCGTTTCACGCTCGCCGATAATTTGGTTTGAATTTCCCTTCTTCAATTCGAAGAATCAGTGAGTTTTACTCCGTACATTTTTTTATTCAGCCCTGTTGGATTTGACGGCTTGTGCAGGAATGCGGTGGTACACCGAGGACGTGTTCTCGATTGAGATTAACCTGCAATTGCAGCCCTTCTGATTGAACATCTCCACGGGTGACAATCTGATAGAGCACGCCCGAAGCCTCTGGCCTGCCACACACGGCGAACAATTTCATGTTGCGACTGAGCGCAACAGATTTGTTGATTTCGCTGAGTTCGTTTTTTTGCCAATCCGAAAATTCATGCACCGGATCAGAACAAAAAACCAGACTGCCGAGGTGACTGTTGAGGGTTGCCAGAAGGTGTCGCTCCTCGCGCGTCATTTGTTGCTTTTCGTCGCGCAAGATAACAACGTCTGGGTCATTGCCGAAGCAGATTCCGTCGAGGCAGGAACGGGTGATTGTGTTGACGAGCGTTGCCCGAGTGGACACCTTTTCGCGGCTCGCGGCTGCGCCCATTTCACCATTTTCCCATGTTTCGCAAA
>JBEDKY010000242.1:0-2669 GCA_041171905.1 Pseudomonadota bacterium | reverse complement strand
CAAAGTTTTTTATGATTGCAGCGCAATAGTTTTGCCGCAGATTAGGCTCCGCAGACTCAATCAAAGATTCAAAGAACGCAGCAAGAAGATCTCCGTCGTTGAATGGCCTCAGGCTGTCCCTAGACAGGCAGTTGCGAACGCTGTCATCAACATCCGGCAACCTGTCGCCCTCATTCTCGCGTAGCAGATTTCCCACTTTTTCCTTGAGAGAAACAACTTCCCGCAAGAAGGTCTGTCTCGATTGAATGTTCTTAGCGTCGAGCCCGCGCGCATTGAAGACCTCAAAAAGCGTCTTTGCCCAGAGGGTACCGATGCAATAGAAGCGCCCTTGGCACGCCAGCGATTCTTTTGTGGAATAAGTTTCATAATCGAGTGCGAATTTTGAAAAATCGCGTTCGCGGGTTGCCAGCGAGTCACCTACCGAGGATTGCAAAATATTCGCCGAGCCAGTCCAGACAAAGCTGACAAAATCTGCAAAACCCTCATTGATTCCGCGGATGATGAATTCAGTTTCCAGACGACCTTTAAACAGCCTGTCCACATATTCCTGTCCGGGCGTACAGCGCTCGTATTTGTTTGCAAAAAATGACCTCTCGAAGATTGCATGTCCGAACTCGTGCGCCAGGACTTGCGGGTTGAAGCTCATCGGCACACGCTCTGAATTACCCAGCGAGAAAAGTGCAAATTGCTTTGCTCCGGCAACATAGGCGGCGTTGCTGTTCTCATATTTTCTGGTTTGTTCCCCCGAATCCGATATCTCAATGGACGGATGAAAGATGATGCTGAACTGTTCATAGCCCTGAAAAAAGTCGCTCGGCTGTTTGCCGGTCAGATCTTGTACTTTGTTGATGAGTGCGTCGAACTGGTATCCTGCCGAGAGCATGGCAAGAGATTTTGAATTCAACGGTTTCACAACTCCATCAATCGTTCGGTAGTCGAGCCGCGGGATCGTGTAACCGGTGAATTCGCTGTTTGTGATCACAGTGCCGATAGATTCCTGGATCCGCAGATCACCACCCAGTAGCATGCGGAATCGCGGCCCGCTCAGGTTTTCGACGTTGTTCATTTCAGCAAATGTTTGCGGCCCATAGCGAAACTTCGGAATGTCGCTCGGATTGCTTATGGTCGAAGAATCAAACGTCAGTACATCGCCGCGAATGGCCTGACCCGCTGGAAATTTCTCATATTTCGGCGCACATGCAGCAACAGCCAGGCCGATAAGGAAAAAGAGGACAAAAGCTTTTTTCGACGAAGGTTTATGCTTGGCAAAATGAATCATTCGTTGCTCTCCTGTTTGCCTTGTTCGGTCGTCTGTGTGTCAGCGGGACTGAGAAGGCTCTCGGGCTTCCTCCAAATCACCTCCAGAACCGGCCACAACGACCAATTTCCACCGGCAGCCAGTAGGGCACCTCCACCGGAAAACTGCCAATCTTCGGTTGAATACTGCACTCGTGCATGAAACAGGCCGCCACCCAAAAGACCCAGTCGATTGACGTAAAGACTTTCACCCACATGGTATTGTTCGAGCGACTTGAGGACAGGCGAATAGCCTGCGCCCAACGACCAATCGGTTCCGAGTTGATAGTCGTAGATAAAATTCATCCAAGACACTGAGCGGTCTTCAAAACCAGTCAATCCCAGTGTTGATTCGCGATAGGCGTAGAAGAAAACCCCGGTACCGATTGTCATGCGGCCAGATGTATCGAAATCAACAGCCACCGAGTTCTGCAACAGTCCGGCAAAATGACGATAACGAGTGCCGTAAGGCTTCACTCCGACACCGACCTCCGCAAGGAGAGAACAGCTCACCATCAGTCCTTCGCAGTATCGTGTTTTTCCGCCCAGCGTCAGAGTCGGTATTCCCACAATTGTTATACTGCCTGCATAAACATTCGTGAATATATTTGTCTTCTCACTCGTTCCGTACCAAAGATGTCCTGTGACAAAATCCGCCTGATAGGCTCCCTCTGGAACAACTTCAGTATTGACCAAACCAGCAGTGTGGCTGTCTGGTGCCGTCTTGAGGGCCTCTTCCTTTTTCGCCGCCAGTCCGAAATTGGGGAAACTCAGCAAAATCATCAGCGCAAGAACTGAGCTCCTGCGGAGTCGTATGAACACAAACTGACATAGGTTGGTCATTCCCACGTATTGCTCCATCTTTTTTTCCTCGCCCCAAGAGGGTAGCATGGCACACTACGGAGGTGTTCCCATGGCATTGAGATCGTCAATATTGTTTGCCTCAACATTAATCTTTTCCGGTGCAACCCTCAGCGGCTGCGCAACCGTGGGAAGCGATTTTCCAAGTGAAGTAAATTGGATCACCAAAGACAAAACCAAGCGTGACGAACTTGAAAAGCGTCTCGGCGCCCCGTTTCAGGTTGGTTTTGACAGCGGTCAATTGACTTGGACGTGGGGTTTCTACCGTTATTCATTGTTCAGACCAGTGCGAACCAAGGACCTCGTAGTCCGATTCAACAGCAATGGCACGGTCAGCAGTTACAGCTTCTCAAGCTCGTTCGACGAAGATATTCAAAACCTCAAAAATAAGTGAGTGGAAATCATGGCTGCCGGAAATTCTGATAACGGTCGGATTGTTGTTCTGGGTTTCGGAAACATGGGCCGTGCGCTGGTCAAGGGTTTGCTTTCCAGCACACAACGACAAGTCATTG
>JBEDKY010000241.1:0-3264 GCA_041171905.1 Pseudomonadota bacterium | reverse complement strand
ATACTGCAGCGCATGATTTTGTGCAGACGCTCCATCAGCGTTTCATCGCTGGCTGTCAGATAGCCGGTGCGCAAGCCGCTCATGGCGTGGCTCTTCGAGAAGCTGAACACAGAAATGATTTTGTGCTGGTATTCAGGTGCCAGCGAGGCAATCGAGATATGTTGATGGGGCGCGAAAATAACGTCTTCGTATGCTTCATCCGACACGATCCACAAATCGCGTTCCTTTGCCATACGGATGATTTCAAGAAGCGTCTGTTTTGGCAGCACGGCTCCGGTGGGGTTGTGCGGCGTGTTGAGGAAGATGGCCTTTGTGCGGCTGGTGATACGAGCCTCGATTTCTTTTGGAAGATACTGAAAGCCAGTTTCCTCGCGCAATGCGACGGGAACAGGAGTTCCGCGGGCCACCTTGATGTTCTCGACGACCTCGGTCCACATCGGGTCGGGCACAATCACTTCGTCGCCGGCTTGAAGCAAACACTGAAACGCGCAAAAGAGTGCGTGCATTGCGCCGTTGGTTACGAAAATATTCTCAGCCGAAGCGAGTTTGATGCCATTCTGGTCGGCAAGTTTTTTGACCAGGGCTTTGCGCAGTTCGGGGATTCCGGCGTTCGGGATATAGTGAGTTTTGCCTTCGTCGGCTGCCTTCTTGAGTGCCGCAGTCACGTGCGCCGCAAGGCTGAAGTTCGGGTCGCCCGACTCGAAGCGGAACACTTTTTTCCCGTCAGCTTGAGCTTTCAGAATACGCTCACGAATTTGAACGATTTTTCCAAGCGAGAGCGAGTCGAGATAGTGGGTCCCGTGCTGCATGAAAGGCCTCCTGAATCTGATGGGCTATGTTGCTCGAGTTGTTGGCCGATGTATGCGGTCTATGTCAATGGGGTGACTGTAGAATGTTTCAATCCCGGTTTTTTATGATGGACTTAGCAGCGGACGGTCGTTCTTGGAGGATTGCGAGATGTTGGCCAATGGTGCGTTCATCAGATGTGCATCAGCCTGCTGTGTCCTGTCCTTTGGGCTGATGGTTGGTTGCACAGCCCCGAAGGAACGAGAAACCATCGTGTCGCCGCCAGTTGCGGGCCCTACATCAACTCCAATTCAGGACACCCCCTCGACGGCGGACTCGGGAAGCCCCGTGGTAGATGAGCCCGACGTACCGTTTGATGGGGGACAACCTGAAGCTATCGGAACAGCGCGGCCATCTGTCTCTGGCGAGCCGGTTCAGTCGCCGACTGCGGGCGCTTCAACTGGCGCGCCGTTCGATATTTATGCTGAGCTTTGGAAGGGGGCACTGGTATGCGCGGAGGACAAGCCGTGACGACAAAAATACGCTCCTCTTTTTCGACGAGTTCATTTTTTTTGCCGATGGTTTTGGCATTTATTTTTGGCTGTACCGCAAAATCTAAAGTCAAGACGATCAGCTCAAACGATTGGTTCCGCAATGGTGTGGACAGGTTTTACCTCGCCACCGTGCCTTCACCCCTAAAGCTGCCGGAAAGTGCAGGCGTGAGCGTTGGACAGGATATTCTCGTTGGAGTCGGCTGCTTTGGTGAACCCAAAGATCCGGCCACGAAGGTGATGGTGGATTCGCCAAGTTGCTCGCAAAATAAAGCAAAAATAGCTCTGAATGAAAGAATCCGTCTGCAGGATTTTCCGATGGCTGAAGATCCTCAAAGGCCCAAGGCGGGCCAGTGCGTGCTGCTGCTGGGTCCGTCCGAGCTTGTTAAAAAATTGAAGAGCCGTCCTGAAACATTTCTTTCCCCGCCGCTTTCAACCGCAGCCGTCAGCGCCGCAATAGCGACCAACGCCTGCGGATTGTCGCTCGCCCTCGGTTCTTCCTACTTTTTGGAAAAAACTGCCTTGAAAGGACAAGTCTCGAGTGAGCGTGAGAGTGTAAACTTTGCGAGAAAAATGCTGAACTACTTTGGTGAAAATAATCTTGCGCCGTCTGTGTACACCAACGAGCATCCTGTTTACGCGTTAAAGGCAAATGAGAACTTGCAGGGGAAGTCGCCGGCTGAACTTGCAAAAATGGAGAAGCTTCTTGTCGGTCAGGCTGTATTGCCCTGCAGCCAGTTTACCAAGTCGGTCTGGGAAATGCTCGGTGTCGCCAATAGCAGCGATGTCCGCAAGGTGTTTTTCAATGCGATGGCTGAGGCGGATCGCCGCACCGCACTGCGTGTGCGTCAGGGAGCCTACTTTGCCGAGTTCGCGCGCGCTGTTCAGCAAGGGCAGTTGCGAGTTGCCGCCGGGATTTACAATCCGATTTTTGCCTACGAATTCAACCGCAACGTCGACGCAAAGGCATCGCAGGGCTGGGGCGGCTTTGGCGCCCAGAAGTTTTTTGATGAGATCAGAAAAATCAACGAGGAATTGAGCAGGATTTGAGATTGCGAATCCTGACGACTGGGGTTCCGCGCACGATGCCCATGACTTCCGCGGTGAAATTTTCATCCGCATGCGCGCGGAGTTCCGCAAGCTGGTCCACGCCCTGCGCAGTGAGGTCTTTGAGCAGCACATAGGCCTCGCCATTTTCTGCCAGAGAATAAAAGATGGCAGCGCATAGCTCCGCAAAGGAGCCTTCGATCAAGAAATGGCAGCGGTTACGGAACGTGGATTTTCCGAGTGAGGCTGTCTGCTCTCGGAAGTAGGGCGGGTTGCAGACGATCAGATCGAATGCCTGACGAAAATTTTCAAGACTCGGCAAATCTCTGAAGTTGACGTTGCTGACGGTGACATCTTTGTCTTCTGTCTGCGTGATGCGGCGGTTGTTTTGCAGGTGATCGGCGTATTCCTTCTGCACTTCGACAAATGTCAGCGAGCTGATTTTTTCGCGCAGCCAAAAGTTCAGTTCAAAGCCGAGTACTCCGCAGCCCGCGCACAGGTCGAGGACGTGCAGACCAGCCGTTTTCGATTCTTTGTTCAATACCATTCCGAGCCGCCACATGAACTCGATTGAATCGAGGGAATATCTGTACTCGCTCGGTTGTGAATACAGGTAGGTAAAGGGCTTTTCACGCCAATTGAGTTCGGCGTTCCAGAATTCGGAATGTTCTGTCATATGGAGCCTAGTCGAGCCTCAGGGAAAACCTCATCGCCACCCCGCCATCGAAGGTCGGCGATACGCCTATGTCATAACGTTTTTCGGGCTGCGGCGAAAGCTCAGCGGCACGCCGCCGCGGTGTCCCCGAATCAAGATTGATGAAGGCGTCAATTACTCCGACCAGATACACTGCACCTGCTCCAATCATCATGTACTGAAAGT
>JBEDKY010000240.1:0-6541 GCA_041171905.1 Pseudomonadota bacterium | reverse complement strand
CCTTTCCGAGGGAGGCTTTCGTTTCTGCGTGGCCGCAATTGGCCGCACGTTGATCCTGACTACAAAAAAACCCGCTCATTGAGCGGGTCTCTCGAAGTTTTGGCGGAGAGAGAGGGATTCGAACCCTCGTACGGGGTTAACCGTAACACGATTTCCAATCGTGCTCCTTCAGCCACTCGGACACCTCTCCGCACGATTACCGAGTGTCCTAGACCAGCCCCGCTGGAATATCAAGACGGACAAGGTAGGATGCGCCGTCCAGAACACCCCGACGGTACGAAGGAGCCAGCCATGGTCAAAGTTTATAGCTATGAGAAGTGCTCAACCTGCAAGAAGGCTTTGGGTTGGTTAAAGGCACGCGGAATCAAAGCCGAGGTCCTGCCGATTGTGGAAAAGCCCCCAACGCGCGCCGAACTTGAAACGATGCTTGGTTTCGTGGGCGACCTGAAAAAGCTCTTCAACACGAGCGGCGAGCTGTATCGGGAAATGAAGATGAGCGAGAGGTTCCCTTCGATGACGCCGAACGAGGCGATTACGCTCTTGGCTCAGCATGGAAAGCTGGTGAAACGTCCGTTCTTGCTGGGTCAGGGCTTTGGTTACGTCGGGTTTAAGGAAGAAGAGTGGGCGAAGTCACTTTAAATCCAGTCGATGGATTGAAGTGATTTTTGACCTCTCAGATACCCTGCCGCAGTTGCTCGGTTGAGCAATTCAACAAAGCCCTTTTTGTCGCGTTCGAGAATCGAGACTGTGGTCTCGTTGGCATAAAGATCAAGATAATGCCGCAGCTGCGGGCCAGTGAGCGCGCTGTGGTAGGTGTGATTCGGAATTTGTGCGTAGCGGATGAATTGCTCGCGGTGCTGCAGAGCATAACGGCAGCTTTCCACCAAGATATTCGAAATATCGCTGCGCATTTGTGGCGAGAGTTCTCTGCTGATGACGTTCAAGCCCAGAGGAAGACTCGCTCCCGTTTGTTGCGTCCAAAGTTCACCGATATCCATAATCCGTTCACATCCGTGGTTGGCGTAGGTGAGTCTGCCCTCGTGTATGAGCAGTGCGACGGTCGGTTTCTTTGCCGCCTCACAGGCCTTGAGATGTTCAAAGACTCTGGTCAAAGGGACGATTGGCACGGCCTCGCAACTTCCAAATGCAAGTCCAACAATCTGGGCCACCGTATGGGCGGTGGTCGTTTCACCCGGTGTGAGCAGGTGCAACTCAGCAGCGCACTTCTCTTTGCCCTGATTCCAAACAGATTCTCCGAGTCCGCCCTGCAGGGCGACGACTACAGGACCGTAGGAGTCGCCCACGGAGGCTCCCATCCGCAGCGGCTGGTACCTGTCCAACAGGCGCAGGGCGTGTATGGCCGACACGGCACAAACGTCTGCTCCGCTTGAAGACGCTATCTTGTTAAGAGCTTGGGTGTCTGCCTCTTCAAAACTGAACAGATAAGCCCGTCCTTCGACTTCGCTCGGAACCAATCCAGAAGCCAGTGGCCAAAACATCAGCCGGTCGTCAGGATCGGGGCTGTGCGCTACGTGGATGTGCATTTCGCCAGCGGACAAATCATCACCTCTTGTTTGTGTGGTGCTATAAATTGTCCGAACAGGCGGACGAGTCAAGCTCAGCAGGCTCCTCTGTCGCAGCGCTGAGTCTGGCAATAATGCGGCATGACTGAGATAAATTAATCCTGCGAAAGTGTCTTGACCGATTGCTCTGATTGCACTAAGTCGAACAACTCATTGCATCGGGACCTCCCCGCGGATGCGGGAGAAACCTAGAAGCTGTCTGCGTTAGCTCTGCAAAGGAATACGCCTGTGAGTACCAAGTACGCTATCGTCAATGTTTTCGGTCGCCAGTTCAAAGTGAAAGAAGGCGATAAAATCCAAGCCAACTATTTTGCGAGTGATGTCGGTGCCAAGGTTTCCTTCTCTGACGTCTACATGCTCAACAACGGAAGCAACTTCAAAGTGGGCGCTCCGACTGTTGCAGGCGCAAAGGTCACGGCAACTGTTTCGGCACACACACGTGCTGACAAAGTTCTCGTATTCAAATACCTGAACAAGAACCATCTCAAGAAGACCCAGGGTCATCGCCAGCCATACACAGTGCTTACAATCGACAAGATTGAAGGCTAATCTGGCGCGTTCGGTGATCGCTTAACACAGTCGAGGAATTTGCAATGGCAACCAAAAAAGCCGGTGGTAGTACCAAAAACGGTCGTGACAGTAATCCTAAGTATCGTGGCGTCAAAACTTACGGTGGTGAAAGCGTGCGCGCTGGAAACATCATCATCCGTCAGGTTGGCACGAAGATTCACCCTGGCCAGAACGTGGGCATGGGTCGTGACTTCACCCTGTTCAGCAAGATCGACGGCGTTGTAAAGTTCGAGTTCGTAACTCGCACTCGTCAGCGCGTCAGCGTTTATCCTGCAGGCGCAGAAGCTTAATTCTGCCCGCTCCGAACAACAGACCAGACCTCGGTTGAGCGTCTGGTCTGTTTTTTTATTGTTGTTTGAGAGAAAGATTCTTATTTCCCACCTGATTTCCTTTTGCTAGCGTCCCCACGAGAGAGCCACGCCAGTGCGTGGTGCGGAGTGTTTTTTCTAATGAAATTTATTGATACGGCAGAAATTCAAGTGAAAGCCGGCGATGGCGGTGCGGGCATGTCGCACTTTCGGCGCGAGGCCAACGTCGCGTTTGGCGGACCAGACGGCGGTAACGGCGGACGCGGCGGCAACATCATTTTTCAAGGCAACGAAGGGCTCCACACGCTGCTCGACTTTCGCTTCAACCGAATTCACGAAGCGGAGCACGGCGGCAAGGGTGGAACGAACAACCGCCAAGGCAAGGTGGGTGAGGATCTCGTTCTGAAAATTCCGTGTGGAACGGTTGTGTACGATGCAGATTCTGGGGAGATGATTGGCGAAGTCATCAAACATGAGCAGCAGCTGATTGTCGCCACCGGCGGTAAAGGCGGAGTAGGCAACCATGTTTTTGTCTCTTCGAGCAACCAAGCACCCACTAGGACCATTCCACCCGAAATGGGCGAGCGCAAAAGCATTCGCCTTGAACTCAAAATGCTTGCGGATGTCGGAATTATCGGTGCACCAAACGCTGGCAAGAGCACGCTGATCACCGTCATTTCGGCGGCGCGCCCGAAAGTGGCGGATTATCCTTTTACGACTCTCGTGCCAAATTTGGGTGTTGTCAGTCACAAGGATGCAGATCCTTTTGTCGTCGCCGATGTGCCCGGACTTATTCCGGGAGCGAGCGAAGGTAAAGGTCTTGGACACGACTTTTTGCGTCACATCGAGCGCACGCGAGTGCTGATTCATTTGATTGATGCCAGTCAGGAGACCGCTGATGCGATGATTTCCGACTATGAAGGAATTCTCAACGAGCTGTCTTTGTACGATCAGCAGTTGCTCACTCGCCCGCGACTCACAGTACTTTCGAAGCTCGATTTGGTGCAGCCCGAGGGTGAGGATGCCTATCAGAACGAAGAGGCAGTCAACGAATTTCGCACATACTTGAAGAATAAAAAAGTTGAATTTTTGGAGCTCAGCTCAGCACGCCGCCTTGGTGTTTCCAAGATGCTGGATAAGGTTGTTGAAATGCTCGACACACTGAAGGAGGGGAACTGACATGGCAAAGGGACAAGTGGATCAGGTGATTCGCGCGGGTGAACGTATTCTTGAGCGCGAAGAGCTCGTCAAGTTGGCATTGGCCATCGGTCTTGAAAAAAAGGCGACCAGACCACTGGCGATCGACCTGCGCAATCAGGGAGCCTTCACGGAATATTTTGCAATTCTGAGTGCGACAAACGCGCGGCAGGTCGCGGCTGTTGCCGAAGACATCCGTTTGTTTTTCCGCGATGAACTTGGTTTGCAACCAGTTGCCGTGGACGGACGCGAGCAACGTACTTGGATTCTTCTCGACTACGGATTTTTGTTTATTCATGTTTTTCAGGAGCCCACCCGGGAACTTTATTCGCTTGAAAAACTCTGGAGCAAGGGTCGTTATATGACACCCTCGGAACAGGAGCTTGCGCAGCTTCTTGCTGAGATTAAAGCCGCACTGCCTAAAAAAGCAGTTCATGGAGCGGAAGATTCCGACAGCGCATCACTGTAATCCGACTGTGTAGAAACGGCCGGACCATCGCAACCCCGATCCGGTGACAGCATGCAATATCAATTCATCACACCATGGAAACTTTCCGGCGGCCCTGCAAAGGGCTGGTCTGATGACTTGTTGCAGCGCATTGGGCGTTTTTCGCCAGCACTGATCACGTCTCCCGCACGCACACTCGACAGCGAAAAAGCAATCGAGCAGTTTCTGATCAAAGAATGTGAAAAAGTTGTTCAGGACAGAGGTGTGCTGTTTTTTCTTGACGAACGTGGGCAGAACATGTCGAGCGAGAAGTTCGCCTCAGAAATCACTGATGCGCGAGACCGCGGCGCGCGGGTTGTCGCGTTCGTGTTTGGCGGGGCCTATGGTCTGCCTTCGGCACTCCAGCAGTTTGCGCCACAGGCAAAATTTTTGTCGCTTTCACAGGCCACGATGGCGCACGAATTGTCATTAGTCGTCTTACTTGAGCAGGTTTATCGCAGTGAGACCATCCGCAGCAAACACCCCTATCACCATGGCGGCGCCTCGCCGCTGGCTGCATCGCTTTTGGGCCGCAACGGCGCGCTGCGCAATATGTGACTCCCTCATTGGTCGTGATTCCGCTAACGGAGACGACGTTTGTTTTTCGTGTTTGAAGAATCATGCGGGTCGCGTATGGTCGGGTTGCACGCGCTGCGGTGTTGTTGCCTGTGGTGGCGCATGCAAAATGCTCGGTGAATTTTCTTCAGTTCAATCCATTTATCAGTACTGCGGTTGTCACAGAAATCTGCTTTTGCGCGCAAAAGAGTCACAGGATCCGTCGGCCGTTGGTGCATTTTTTTCTGTATATGGGGTGCAGGCTCGTCAGAGACTCTTGGCACTCATCTACAGGGAACGTGTCAGCCTCATTGTTCTGCCGAGAGTCAGCGTGCGACGAATTTCTTCACTGAATTGGCACCCTGCTGATTTCTGGAAACAACAAATTGCTTCGCTTGAGGCACTTGCTCCGGGTTGTCTCCCATCAGTGCATATGGTTTTTCCAACCTTCGAAAGGAAACAGGCATTCATCAGTTCTGATGTTCGAAGGTTGCGGATCGGCAGATCGCGACCGCGCGGTATTGAATCCCATTTCGCGGGAGTCGATATCTCACCTGATTTGCAGAGGCCGGCGAATGATGGCAGTTCAGTGCTTTTTCTTGATGATGTTTTGACGAGCGGCGGCACATTGTTGCGTGAGTTTGATTCTTTAACAACATCAGGTCGGATGGCTGCCTTGCAGCAGCCTGTGAAAGCACACATACTGACACTGTTTAGGACTCCCGTGAGAAGCACTTCGGAAAGCCATGATTCGTGAATGCACAGCAGGTTAAAGAACTTTTCAAAAATGCTCTGATTCGACGGCAAGAGCGCGAACCGCGCTTGCAGTCCGGCGAGGAAATCGGTCGCTACTTTGCCGGACTGCCGGATGGGCTCGAAGGTGTATTGATTGATTCATTTGGTCCGTTGGTTGTGCTCACCGTATACAATCCCCTCTGGGTTCCGCGCGCAGGATTTTTGTTGGACACCTTGCGCGATTGCCTGTCCTCGGAAAGGCAAGTGATTGGAAAAATTCGATCGCCATCAGGCGGTTTCGACTATCTGGATCCTTGTGCGGCGATCGGCGGGAAGTGGATCGCACGCGAGGATGATTGTTTTTTTGAAGTACGCGCCGATACTAAAAATGATTTTGGTTTGTTCCCCGACGCGCGACCTGCACGGATCGCTTTGCGCAGTTTGATTGATCACAAGAGCCGTGTTCTCAACCTTTTTTCGTACACATGCGGGTTCGCCGTTGTTGCTTGCAAGGCCGGCGCGATGAGTGCCACCAATGTCGATGCGAACGCGGAGATGCTGACGTGGGGAAAGCGCAATGCGGCATTGAACAATGTTGATTACGCCGTGATACCTGAGCTTGCGCAAAAGTATTTGGCAAGGCTTGAGCGCCGAGTGGCCGAGGGCAAGGCGGAATGTCCAGATGTCTGGGTTTGTGATCCGCCGGCGTTTGGTGTCGGGCGCGGGCAAACTCGGGTTCTCAAATATTTTTGGGATGATTTTTGGAAGTCCGTTGAGTCCTTGCGGCCACGTGGAGTGCTTGTGCTCCGCAACGATCGCACCGGATTTCGACAGGGCGACACACTGGCTGCAGACCTTCGCTCACGGATCGGCTCCCAGTACGACCAGCAGCCCGTGAGTTTTGCGCAGAGTCCGTCTCTCTGTTATGAAGGCAATGACTCTTTCTATAAGATCAATGAATCATTGGTTCTTTTGAGGCGTTAGAGGTTTCAGGGACTTCGTCCGATAGGATCATGGATGGTTGGCGGACACTTCTGGAACCTCGGAGTTAAGCGCGAGTCAGACTTTGGAGGCTCAAGATGTTGTCCGGAGGTGCTGAAATGGTC
>JBEDKY010000239.1:0-4391 GCA_041171905.1 Pseudomonadota bacterium | reverse complement strand
CAATCAACGTTCTCATTTATTTGTTGATTCAATATCAAGGCGGACCAACGTACGAGAATCTCATCCGCTACGGCGCAAAAGAAAATGGACTGATTGCCGAGGGCGAATTGGGACGCCTCTTTTTTCCGATGTTCCTGCATGCCAGTCCGGCGCACATTTTGTTCAACATGTTTGCCCTTTATCAGTTTGGCCGGATCTTCGAGGTGCTCACCGGTGCGCGCAATTTGTTTGTTACCTATGTGCTAGGTGGTCTGCTGGGCAATGCGGTCAGTTTCACCTTTACGAGCACACTTTCAGTCGGAGCCTCGAGCAGTCTGTTTGCGTTGCTTCTGGCCCTTTACGTGCTCGAAAGGCATCAGCAAAAAATAACTGCCGAAACCACGGGCATCAAACCCAAAACATCACTGGGACCGGTGATTGTCATCAATGTCATCATCACTTTTTTGATTCCTAACATTGATTGGGCCTCACACCTGGGCGGTGCCATTGCCGGAGCGTTCATCGGCGTTGGGCTTGTAATGCGGCACAAAGTCAACGTCCGCCTGATGAGTATGGTCAAATACTGGCGCGTTGATCCCGATTCCTTCAAGTTGAAATTTTTCCAGCGTGAGGGATTCTATCTCGGCACCGTGGCTGTGTTTGTATTGTTGTCGCTCCTCAAGATTCCACATGTCGTATTTGCTGATCGGGTGTTTGGTCTTGGAGTTTTGGATGCAAGTCAGTCGACGATGCAGGGACACGCCGTGTTCGACTTGCCTGCCTACAGGAATTCATTTGATGAGAGCAGCTCGCCGGCAAATCCAGATGCCATGCTTGAGCAGGCGTTGGCCCGCCATTCCGCAGGAAAATACGATTCTGCAACGGTATTGTTCAATGTTCTGCTTGTTCTTAATGAGCGTGGGCTAGGCCGTCCGGAATTTGCGTCAAAGTCGACTCAGACGCTGCTTGAGCAGGCTGTTGAGTTGTCTCGTTCACGCCAGCCGCCCGACAGCACGCTCATCAGTGCGCTCACAGATGGTGGACGCTCGACGGCTCCGGAACCTGACTATTGCCGCAAAGCCGCCGATTACGTGCACAGTCTCGGATTTTATTCACTGTCAGGACTGCTCTACAAGTGTGCCTTCTATGATGACTTTGGCAATAAAGAATTGGCGCGGTCGGCGATTGCGGATTTTTGGCTGGAGACTCGCCGATGCGAAGAGCAGCCGGTTCCCTTGAGCGAGGATCAAGGAGGCGAATCGCTTTTGGGCGATCGGGCGTACCGCCGTGCCTGTTTTTTTGAACTCGATCTTTTTCGCGGGGAATTGATTCGCAGCGAGCAACTGGGCTTGTTGAATGCGCGCGGTCCGACTCCTGCCGACGAAGGTGGACGGTTGCCTGAGCGGGGGCTTTGAAATGCCATTGCAACTGAACACCGGCGGTCGATTGAAGAGAATTCTCTTGTCAGGAGCTTTGCTCCTTGGTGGCTGTGGGCGGACGGATTCGCCCCTGCAGCTCAAAACAAAAATTGCCGCTCATAACGTCAGGCTTGCCACCTCCGAAAATGTTGAGGCTTGGCTTCCGCTATGGGATCGCAAAACGTTCATTGTCGGCATGACTGAGCAGGTCGATCTTTCAACGACTGACGCCCGCATCCGCGCGCAGACAATCTTGGCCGGGGCAATCATTCGTTACTCGCAGGCCGATAGTATTCTCCGGCAGGATCAGCTGTCGCAGATAAAAGGCATCATTGCAGCCGGACTCAACCTCGAACGGCAGGTGCTTCACGCGGATGCGCAGTTGGTTTCAGATGACACGCCGGACAACTTCATTCGGGATGGTGCTAAAATTTCGTCTCCGGAGCGTTTGGGAATCTACTTCATCAAGTTGTCAGACGTTGGAAATGCTCTTTCATCATTGCACAACTTCGGAGTCGCTGACGCTCTTCGTCTGCGCGAGACCGTGGGACAGATTGATAGCCTGCGCTCGTTGATGAATGCGTTCAATGCGGCGTGGCCGGTGGAGTGGGTGGAACCGAACCTCGTTGGTTATTTGAAGCCATGGCGCACTCAAACAGTCCAGGAGTCCGCTCTTGGGTTGGCACCTGAATTTAAATACAACACGTCGATTGTTGCAGTGCTCAAGCGAATGAGGGCCGATAGTGCCTATTCATTCGTCGAGAAGTCCCGACAGTCTCTTCCCGCAGTCAACGTTGCAATTCTAGACACGGGAGTCGATTCATCGCATCCCGAACTCAAGGACCAGATGTTCGTCAATTCGGCCGAGAAGGCCGATGGTCAGGACAACGATAGCAATTGTTTCGTTGATGACGTTCACGGGATAGATGCAACCAGCGAATGCGGACGAGACGATGGAGTCGACCCTAAGCCTGGTCATGCGGATTTGGGGGGAGCAGGAAAGTCTTGTCCGCGTATCCGCCCCAACGATGAACTTTCGGCTAACTGCGGTCATGGGAGCCACGTCGCCGGAATCGTCGCCGCTAAACATGGCGGCGATTTAAGTACGATGGGTATCTGTCCGAGTTGTCGAATTTTGTCGATTCGTGTCGCCGAACGCTGTCTGCAGCCCGACACTCAAAACAAACTTGAGTGTGTCAAACCAACGAGCAAGTTCGATCCGCTCACTTCTTACGAAGTGGACGGCGGCATTTCAGATTCCTCGCAGATTCGCGCACTCACATATCTCTACAACCTGCGTGCACCGGACAATCCGGGACGCCTGCTTGTGAATGTTGTGAACCTCAGTCTTGGCAAATATTTTGCGTCACGGACGATGAGCTACATCATTCGCAATCTGCAGAGAAAGAACATTATTGTCGTTGCGGCTGCCGGTAACGACGGAACCGAGACACCCAGTTATCCAGCTGCCTATGACAGTGTTGTCTCGGTTTGTGCAACAAGTGAGGATTACTCACAGGGCGCCTACGGTCGTGCACCATTCAGCAATTTTGGCGACTGGGTGGATATCTGCGCCCCTGGAACAGACATCGTTTCGACAATCCCCGGTAAAACTTCAGACGGCGGCGGATTGTTTGTCGACAAGAGCGGAACCAGTCAGGCCACACCGTTTGTTGCGGGAGCGCTCGGGTATCTTCTGGCCTACAATGGCAATACCAAAAGTGCCGCTCAGATCATCGAGCTTCTGAAAAACGCGGCGGACTCTGAAACTCTCTACAACTCTTCGAACAATCGCGTGCCCGGTTCTGATGAGCGGCTCTACCGCGCGTGCTACACCGACACCTCCGTGTGCGACAATTTGCTCGGCGCGGGCTTTCTCGATCTCGATGCCGCCATACAAGGAAAGCGGCAAAGCAAGACCAACTTCAATTTTCTTGCCAATCAGCCTGGGGGTTGCATCGTCGGTTCGCTGGCCTTCGCGCAAAGGGCGGGTGGCCGTGTAACAAACGCATTTGGCAGCACACCCGCACTACTTATTTTGGTGTTGGCACTTTTTCGAATTTTCAGACTCCTGCAGCGTTCAGAAAAGAAGGCAAAGTCGTCATGATTCATTTTATTCACCGCTGTTTGCTCGTTGTTTCATTTGTTACACTCTTTGCTTTGCTCTCTTGCGGAGATGGCAAGTCGCGCTACGAAGTCGAACAAAAGGTGTCGGGTGTCACATGGCCAACCATGGAAAGTTTCCCGCGCTGGCAGAAAATCTGGGACGGAGAATCATGGGTCGTTGCGCTTTCGCGTGAACATCAGCAATTAAAATCCCGCTCCGTACTGCGCGGGCTGATCGCAAACACACTCGCTGATATTCTTGTCCGTGAAGACAGTCTGCTGCAAAGAAGCGCGTTCATTACGGATTTGAATCTGCTTTTAGATGCGCACGTTCAGCCGATCGCAAACTTTGAAAAAACGCTGCCATCAGGGGCGGCACCGCTGCCCGTTTTTGGATTTGCAGAGGTTCGCTTCCGTGGGGGAATCTCCGGAGTCCGCAATCTGCTGATGGCGAGTGCGGTCTGGCGACAAAAAATATCGCAGCTGCAGCTTGGCGACGATAAAGATAAATTTCTTGTTCGCTGGATGTGGGAATCACTTGAAGAAGTCAGCGGAGTTGAGTTCGCCGAGCCCAATCTTGAAAGCGAGGTTCAGCAGGACGCTCCGTCAGGTAATGACCGGAAAATTGCCGACAGGCTTAAGGCGCAGTGGAATACTTTCCTACTGGGTTTGGATCAGCTCGTTCCCGTGATGGAAAAAGGCAACACGGTTGTTGTTGCCGTGATCGATACGGGAGTCGACAACGCACTCGATCAACCGGGAAAAGCTTTGCAGGGGCGGCTGTATAGAAATGAAGCTGAAGATCCGCAGAAGGGTGGAAAGCCTCAGGTGGACGATGACGGCAACGGCTGGTTCGACGATTTTATGGGCGTCAACGCAAGCCTTCCC
>JBEDKY010000238.1:0-2981 GCA_041171905.1 Pseudomonadota bacterium | reverse complement strand
CTTTTGAGGTCGTCAATGGCCGACTTGCGTTGCTGCATCTCGATCGTAATTTGATCGACCGGGCTGCTTCGTTGTTCGAGGTTACCTTGCAAGGTCGGCAGTTGAAGGACGAAAATTCCTATCTTTTCTGGCGTGGATATATTGATTCTCTGCAGGTCCGTTCGATGCCGTTGCCTGCGGGTGTTTCAACGGCCATCGTCTCTGAGATTAAGCCGCACAACACTTATTGGGATCGCCTCATCGAACGCTACCCGTTGACCCTCCACGCACTGGTTGCCGATCACATGCTCGGCAATGACCCCTACGAACGATACGTCCATCGCCCGCAACCGACTGTGAGCGCCTATGAGGGACAAGAATGGAATCTTGAAAACGTTTCGCATTTGATGGCCGGAATATATCTCGTGAACAACAAAAAGATCGAACTCGAGAGAATTTCCAGATTGCTCGACGAGGACGTCGGTGTGTTGTCGTTCGAGACCGCCATGTTCCGCTTGAAAGTTTTTCAGGCGGCGGGACAGGGGCGATCGGTTATCAAGGTGATTTGGCAGAGCGTGAAGACTTTTGGTTCGCAATATCTGTGCGGCAATATCCTCACTCTGCTTTATCCAGTCAAATTTAGAAACGAGATTGCACAGCAAGCGTCTTACATCGATCCTGCGCTGATATTTTCGCTCATCAGACAAGAGAGCTCCTTCAACCCGAAGGCGACGAGTCCGGCCGGAGCACGCGGGCTGATGCAGGTGATGCCCAATACGGCGCGCAGGGTTGAACGCAATCGAAGAATGGATCTCTACGATCCGGACACAAATATCCGCATCGGTGCGAAGTATTTGTCGATCCTGCGCAAGCAGCACAACGGCGATTATTCTAGGCTTATTGCCTCCTACAACGCAGGTCCGAACAACACCAAAAAGTGGGAAACTCGCTACGGTGGCAAAGTTCCCTTGCTGTTTGCCGACCTCATTCCGTTTCCGGAAACGCGCCACTATGTGAGCGGTTTGATGAGGCACATGTACTGGTATCGGGAATTGGTCTCGCATCTGCGGGAAGGCTCGGGAAATACAAGAATCACGTGGTCGTGGTCGCTCGCAGACGTCATTCCTCGTCCACAGCAGTTTGGGCTGCCTGCGGACAAGCTTCTGCAGGTCAAGCTCGAACCGTTGCCATGGCTGAGTCAGCAGACGGGACAATCGTCGGCTGATTCCCAGCGCCCGTGACGTGAAGATGAGGCATTTCAGGGTTGCTGCGAGACAGAACTCTGAGGTGTTGTTATCGGGTCCC
This sequence comes from Pseudomonadota bacterium, assembly GCA_041171905.1. GTDB lineage: Bacteria > Bdellovibrionota_B > Oligoflexia > Silvanigrellales > Silvanigrellaceae > RFOM01. The sequence goes on along the minus strand of JBEDKY010000238.1, from coordinate 1,697 downwards.
ACGTTGGAAGTATGAAAACCCATTCAGACATTGCGTTCTTTGAAGCGTCCAGTATGCGGGCAAGGCAGACCCGTTGGTTCAATTCGAGCGGCACGGATTCATTCATGACATAGGACACGGCGGAGTAGCCAAGTAGCGCACCTTCGTAGGTGATTTCAAAGCTATTGTTCTTTTGCATGCATTTCACAAATCCGTTGTTCGAGGGCGGAAACAGCGACTCGCCATTGGGTCCCGACAAGAGAACGCGCACTTCCGAACCTCTGACAAAAGCGTCGCGGCCGCCCAGATTTAGGTTACTTGTTCCTGTCGGGTGCAGTTCAATCCTGCAGACTCCCGATTGTGCACTTCCTTTGACGATGAAAGGACGCGCGTAGTTTGACCAACTGCCATCGAGCCAGAGTACCGTTCCGTTGGTCAACGTTAGCTGTCGCGCTGGTAGGCTCGCGCAGGGAATGAGATCCTCACGACTGAGAACAAGCGAAGCTGCCGCCAGTTGTGCATTTTGATGTTGGTTGGTTGATTTTTTTGAATCTTCGCTGCTCATCGGAGAAGAGGTTGGTTTGCGCGTCGCCAGGGCTCGATAGGAATCGAGCCGCGCCTTGTGCTGTTGCCCGCAGGATGCGAGCAGCTGCATCAAAGTCAGCGTTGCTCCTAAGGTAACGATGGTGAGGGCTCTGAACGTTTTCAACATATCCTCCGCTTATTTGGGTTATCGGCGGAGTAGCCCTGTGTTTAATGGTGTCAAAGCTCCGAACGTGTTTGCCACCGCGAGAATAGTTCTTCAGAGCGGTCGGCAAGTAGCGAGCGCTTGAGTCCTTTGTCGAGTTTTTTGTTTGCTTTTAAACTTTTTATTTCGGGATAAATTTCGCTTTTGTCCAAGATGTAATCGGGTCTTAGTTCGCTGAAGAGTCCCCAGTGGATGTTCATGGGGCAATAGTGATCAGGATCGCTCAAACTCAAATGTGCGATGAGACACCCGTAGGCTGTGTCGGTGGGAGGTAATGGAAAAGCGCTGTCGCGGCTGCAGCGGCTGCCGACGATGTGTCCAATTAAAAGTCCTGTCGCTGCGCTCTCAACGTAACCCTCGACACCTGAAATTTGTCCGGCAAGCCAGATGCGTGAATCGCATTTGAGCGACAAGTCGGCTTGATTGATGAGCCGTGGCGCGATCAGATATGTATTGCGATGCATGCTTCCCATGCGATGAAATTCGGCATTGGCCAATGCCGGAATCATTCGGAAGATGCGTTTTTGCTCCGGCCATTTCAGGCGCGTCTGAAAGCCGACCATGTTGAACGAGGCGTCACCGAGTTTTTCGCGGCGCAGCTGAACAGCCGCAAACGGTCGCCGGCCTGTGCGCGGATCTTCAAGTCCCATCGGCTTCATTGGCCCGAAGGCGAGGGTCATCGGGCCGCTTTCCGCGAGCACCTCGATGGGCTGGCAGCCGTTGAAAAAACGCGGTTCCTCAAAATCATGGAACGGAACTTTTTCGCCTGCTTTGACAGCGTCGACGAAGGCAAAATACTCTTCTTTGTTGAGCGGAAGGTTCAGGTAATGACCGACCGCCGGCTGTTCATTGTCTGGGTCTGCGGGCCCTTCTTGAAGTTCCTTGAGCACGGCGTCACGGCGTGCGGTTTTGCTTTTACGGTTTGCAAAAAATGCCAGCGCCTGATCGATGCTGTCACCATCAATAATGG
>JBEDKY010000237.1:0-7173 GCA_041171905.1 Pseudomonadota bacterium | reverse complement strand
CTATGGAACCGGCGGTATTCTTTGGGCGAGTCTGACTCTCTCGCTGCTGACAGTTCCAGTTGTGATCGTCAGCACGGAAGAGGCTTTGTCGGCAGTGCCGCGCTCATTGCGCGAAGCATCATACGGATGCGGGGCAACCCGCATGCAAACACTCTGGCGGATTGTTCTGCCCAAAGCGCTCCCCGGTGTCATGACCGGACTCATCCTGGCGATGGCGCGCGCCGTCGGTGAAGTTGCTCCGCTGCTGATGACCGGAGTTGTCAAACTGGCTCCTGCTTTGCCTGTCGACGGTCATTTTCCATTTGTCCATCTCGAGCGCAGTTTCATGCATCTGGGCTTTCACATTTACGACTTGGGATTCCAGTCGCGCTCAACAGAACTGAGCAGGCCGATGGTGTTTGCTTCGACATCCCTTTTGGTGGGTGTCGTGCTCCTATTGAATTTCGTGGCAATTAAAATCCGTTCGCAATTACGTAAGCGATTCGAAGGCCGAGGTGCATTCTGATGATTAATCCAGCAGATCTTCCACCACCCTGTGTGCATCCGGAAATTCAATCCGGACCGGCACAAATCTCAATTCAAAATTTCAACTTGTGGTACGGAAAATCACAGGCACTCCATGAAATAAATTTACCAGTGCTGCAACACTCGATCACCTCGTTCATCGGCCCGAGTGGATGCGGAAAGTCGACACTTCTGCGTTCCATCAACCGCCTCAACGACCTCATCGACAACGTTTCAGTTTCGGGAGACATCCGCATCGGCGAACGCTCTGTGTACGAGCGCCATCTCGACGTCACATCGCTGCGTAAACGAATTGGCATGGTCTTTCAGAAAAGCAATCCATTCCCGATGAGCATCTACGAAAATGTCTGCTATCCGTTGCGCATTAGCGGGATCAACGACCGCAACATTCTCGACGAGGCTGTCGAAACAAGTCTGCGCTCGGCTGCTCTGTGGGATGAAGTCAAAGACAGGCTCAAGCGCAGTGCATTGGACCTGTCGGGTGGTCAGCAGCAAAGGCTCTGCATCGCACGTGCGATCGCTGGCAATCCAGAAGTGCTTTTGATGGACGAACCGTGTTCCGCACTTGACCCAATTTCAACTGCAAAAATCGAGGAGCTCATTCTCGAGATGCGCGGAAGGTTCACGGTCGTTATCGTGACCCACTCGATGGCGCAGGCATCACGTGTGTCTGACCAAACTGCATTCTTTTATCTGGGCCGTTTGATTGAAGCAGGGCCTACGAAGAAGATGTTTGAAAGCGCTCTGGCAAAGGCGACTCAGGACTATATTTCTGGCCGATTTGGATGAGCCTCAGAACGGTTTTTGACTGAGCTTGTTGACGGTCAGAATGAGCCTGCCTTTTTCGTTTTCAGTGAGAAAGCCTCGGGCATAGACGACGGTACTGCCCGCAACCTCCTGCCACGGCTGGTCGACCAACGACACCAGATTGATAGCGCTTCCGTCAGAAAACTTTCCACTGATGCGGCACGGCGAACATCCGCCGCTCGCAGGCTTCTGCAATTTGACTGGCCCGACGACGATAAATCCGCGCGCTCCGGGGGATAAAAGGTAACGGCTGAGTTCGGCGGTATTTTCAAAAACCTTCGGTCGATTTGCATTTGATTTCGCTCCGCCGCCGTCGAGCGGGCGGGCATTCAATTTCTTCTTTTTCTTTTTGCGGGTACCCGTCGCGGAATCTTGCGAATCATTCTGACCTGAAGGTGTGCTGGACTGTGTTTGTCTGCTCTCCGCAACTTGCTGGCTATTTTGCTCGCGCAGCTCATTGAGCTGCTGTCTTTTATCGAAAATGACTACACCGACAAAAACGATCATGATGACAGCAAATGATATGACACCGATGGTCAGCGGACTTTTCCAAACGCTCGCTTCGCTTCGATTGTTTGTCAGAAACTTTCTGAGTGAATTGGCTGGTCCTTTATCCATCGTTCGGCGACCGCTGGTTCGACCGCGTTTGCGGGGAGCTGTTGGATTTAGCCGGCGGAACTTAATTTGCGTCGCTGAATCATTATCCGCCAAACTGACCATTCCCTCGCTTGCGTGCGCGGGAGACTGAACGGAAAGATGCAAATCTTTACTTCGCTGAGCAACCTGCACTGCGCCAGGTATTTCGTCGACATCCGCTCCACCGGATACTTTTCGCTTCTCAAACTCGCGCGTCTGCCGTTCTCCTTCAACGATAGCAGCTGTTGCAGCACGGATGACACTGTTTTCGCTGCGCGAGTCTTCAACCGCGCTGTCACGCATGCGCGGTTGCAAGGACACCGGCGTTGCAGGAGTCTGCGAAAATGCTGCGAGCGGCTCGAGATCTGCAAATGAAATGTCTTTTTCGGACATGTCATCGACAACCTTTTTGGCGCGCGCCGGAGCGAACTGCGGCTCAGACGAATTTTGTTCTGATTTTTTGCCCGCTCTCGTTGTGCCCCAGTCCGGTGGCGGCTGCGGAATAGCTGCAGGTGGCGCCAGGATTGATTCCGCCATGGACGGAAGTTGTGCGGCAGGTGGAGCTGGTATCTCAGCTGCCACGGCTTGCGCAAGTTGCACGGGGCCAGTCACGCTTGAGTTTCTGAACGCGGCGTTCTCGAGATATGCACTCGATGCTATTTGCGTCACCTCGTGCATCGGCTCCTGTCCGCGAATCACGGTATGCTCTATTTCTTTTGTGTTTGAGGTCCACTTGGGCAGCATCCACAAAAGTGGCCTGTAGACGGCAGAACTTTCAGGTCGGACATAGACGACGAGCGGCCACTCTCCGCCGGCAACACGCCTGCAGATCTCCTGTTCGCTCATTGGACCAATGCGGGTCCGGCCGTCCCAAACAAACCACATAGAGTAAAAACCACTCCCGAGGACTACTCCTCCGGACGGTTATCGGCACATTTGTTGTTTAAATTTGGGGGGATGTCATTCATCCGACAGCCGGCAGAGGGCCGGCAAACAACGCACCATTTTGCGCAACATCCTCTCCACCCGCCAGCTGACGGACGTCGAGAAGTCGATTGCTTACCGAAAGATCGACGTAACCCAACCAAGGCTCAGGAATGTTGCGGCTCGTCAAACCATAACGCAGTGCAAAAAGTGCAGTGATGTTGAATTGGGGCCGCTCAGGCATCCGTGGCAGCCGGATTCCCAGCTCCTCGATCGTCCGCGCTCCCTTGCGGAGGTTGCAAGTTTTGCAGGCTGTTACGATGTTGTCCCAACTCGTTTTACCGCCGCGTGCAACGGGGATCAGATGATCGAGTGTCAAGTTCAAAAGTGAACCGCTGCAATTGCAATATTGGCAGCGAAATCCATCGCGCAGATAGACGTTTTGTCGAGAAAAACGCGGACCGTGAGATTTCTTGTTGCGCGGAGAGCAATTGTGCAGCCTGATAATCCAAGGAACAGTAAAAGATTGCGTCACACTGCGGATTAGCCGAGGGGAATCGAGAACAGGAGAGGCGCGTTCGGTGAAAAGAAGTACAAAGCCAACGTGAAGACCGACAATTTTCACGGGTTCATACCGAGAATCCAAAACGAGCACTCGTCTCTCGAAATTCGCCATGACACCACCTTCCATAAGTGGAATCGGCAGAAATCCGATAAAATTGAGTCCCTCTGCTGAAGCAGGGACAGTCATTCCTCAAATTCCACCGCATATGGCAGTGTGACCGGCCACCTGGCCAAAGTCAAGATCTGTCTAATATTTCAGCGAAAAGCAACAATCCACAAACCAACTGCGACAACCGCCAGCGCAATCAGCCACAAAAGTCCTGTCCCAATCTTTGTAACAACAGAGTGACGCGAACGGCGGCTGTTGTATTGATTCCAGAGCTCTCCGCTGCGGCTGTCGTCCTGTCCGTGGGCCGGATGACCCGGCTCTGCCGTTTTGCCCTCTTCCATTTGCTCGTTCATTCGTCCCCCAATGCCTGCGGCTGAGCAGAACTCCCCCCAGCACCTTCACCCGAATAGACCCAGTCCCATTCTTTGCGATGGGCAATTCCAACATCCGACTCCGCAAGCTCTGCGATTATGTTATCGAGCGCGTCGACAAACGCCAACCAGTGGGGTGCGCGCAGTAGCGCAACGCTCAATTCGGGCTTCAATGCCACTCCGCTGCGCAAATAATTCCAAAGCATCTTTGCCCGCGCCACGCTTCCTCTGCCAATGAGCCACGAACGCTCTTCGCTGTTTGGACCATCGGGACTCAACGCCGGCGCCCGCCGGACAAGCTCAATCGACTGTCGGGCGCGAAACTCGGCAGGCAGCAACCTTTCACTCTCGTCTGGCAAGGCGAAAACTCCGTCCTGAACGGCTGCAATGAAAGCTTCCCAATGATTCGACTGCATCTCCTGCAGCAAAACAAATTGCAAAAGAGCGCACCTCAACAGCTTGCGAGAAACCTCGGTCCTCACGCCACGAAGCCGCGCAAAAATCCACGGATCGCGCAGCGCTCCGCGTCCGACAATGACTCCCGACAGCGCTGGAGTCTGTGCAAGTCGCTCGGCGAAAGATTGCACATCTGTCACGTCTCCGGACCCGAAAACAGGAAATTTAAGTTGTCCGGCCGCATCGGCCATCGGACTCCAACGGGCCAAACCCTTGTAGCGATCAGCGCGCGTGCGGCCGTGGATTGTCAGACGAGCGAGCGGCAGACTGCGCAGCGCCGCGATTAATTGTGGAAACTCACTTTCATGCCAAAAGCCGATGCGCATTTTTACACTGACCCGGCGCGCCCCGAGAGTGTCGACAATTTTTCGAAGATAGTTGTGAAACCGCTGCGGATCTTGCAAGAGGCTGCTGCCCGCGCCGTGTCCAACAACTGTCGGTGAGGGACATCCACAGTTGATGTCCACAAACGGAACGTCTTTCAAAAAGTGTTCAGCAATCCGAATCAGGTCGTCTTCACATGACGCCATCAGCTGTGGAATGCAGGGAACGATTCCGTGCGCTTTTGACAACTTTGTCTCGGGTAAAAAGTTTGCTGAAATCCGCTTTGGCGGGTAGTCTTTTGTCACCCGCAAAAACGGGGTGGTTGTGAAGTCAGGCGCGCCATTTTGAGTGACCCACAGTCGGGTTGCAAAATCGGTCACTCCCTCCATGGGAGCCAGCCCGATTTCAATGCGCGGCGAATCTTTGCCCTGTTTCAGGTCGACCATTCAAGAACCCATGGCATTCAATAGTTTTCAATCCCAGTCAGCGAGGGAAAAACATGGCGAAGCGAACGGTGAGACATGGGGACACCCCCGCGGCCGACCAACACTCTCCGGATGACTCACTATCCCCGTACAATCCGGAAGTCCATGCCAAGATCGCGATGACCGGGGCATCAAGCTTCCGCGGCCACCTTGTTCTCAAAAGATTGTGCGAACTGCCACACGTCAAGGAAGTTCACGTCTTCGACATTAAGGCACCTCTCGTCCACGCCGCGAAAGTCATTTTTCACCGCGTCGATCTGACGCGCGACGGTGCCGACGAACTGCTCGCATCACTGCTCGAGAAAAACTCAATTAAGTGCCTCGTCCACGGTGCGCTTTTTTCGGGTCCGGGCCGCGGCAGTTCTCTCAGGCGCGAAGTAGAGACCATCGGGACGTTTCACGTTCTCAACGCTCTGGCCGGAGCCAAGGTTGAGCGCTGTGTTGTGCTGGGTGACACATTTGTCTACGGAGCACACAGTCAGAATCCAAACTTCATTCCCGAGTCGAGATCTCTCAAGCCGCTTGGACCCGACTTTGTCCGTGCGCGTGTCGATGTGGAAGGACAGCTCAAAGAATTCGCAGCCGACTATCCCGACTGCGAGGTCTGCATTCTCCGCTTCGCTCCCATCCTCGGGCCAAATTCCACCAACGTCCGCGCGCGTTATTTTCTTGCTGGAATCATCCCAAAAGTTCTGGGTTACGATCCTCTGCTGCAATTCATCCATGAAGACGACGCCGTACAGGCTGCGCAGCTTGCGATATTTTCCAAGGCACGCGGAGCATTCAACGTAGTTGGCAAGGGAGTGCTGCCGCTCAGCACAGGCATTCATCTGTCGGGACGCGTGCCCGTGCCGGTGGCAACTCCAGTGTGCAGAACCGTATTCTCAATCGGATTCGCCATGCGCCTGTGGGATTTGCCATCATCAATGGTGCCGTTCTTTCAGTACATCTGTGTCGCCGACGGCGCACGCGCTCACAAAGTTCTCGGCTTTTCACCGCGCTATTCGAGCCGTCAGGCGCTCAAGGCGCTGATCGAGGCGGCGCGGCTGCGCAGTGTAGGCTTTTCTCCACCATCGTCCGCCTTGGGAGAAGAGAAGCCGCTTCGTCAGGACGACGGATTCGTGCGCGTATATTGAATATTCAGCTGATGGAGCAGAGCAAGCCATGACAGTCTCGAAATCGACAGATTCGCGCAGCAGAGGCCAGACTGATACTAAACCGGCCGCCGACAAGGACGAACTCATCAGTCTGTCCAGTAACGTTTTCAAAGTGCGCCGTACACTCCTTGAGCAGTTCAGCCGCATCGAACGTGACATGGAAAAACGCTCGCGGCAGCAAAAGGAGCAGTTCGCATCCAAAGATGAGCTCAAGAGCGTCATCGAAAGGCTGCACGAGTTCCGCGGCGAACTCGATTCAGTTCTGTTGAAGATTGAAGAGCGCCTGCAGACTTCGGCAGAATCCATCCGCCCCAATCTTCTCGACAGAAGTGAACCGGCGAGCGCGGATATCAACAGTTCGCTCGACGAGATTGTCACCGGACTGAACCCCTTCAACCTCCGGCGGAAGTATCATGAGTTCTCGCTGAGCATGCGCAGCGAGGAGGTCGACCTGTTCGGCTTCGATCCGATTTTCGATCGCTTCGTCCGCCCTGTTTTTGATTTTCTCTACACTAAGTATTGGCGCGTCGAGACCTATGGCATTTCAAATATCCCACGTTCGGGGCCATGCCTGATGGTCGGCAATCACTCCGGCTCTCTTCCCTACGACGCAACGATGCTCAAGATGGCCGTTCTCAAGGAGCATGCAGCTCATCGTGAAGTCCGATTCATGGTGGAGGATTTTCTCTTTCACTTTCCATTTCTGGGCAGCATGATGAACCGCTTCGGCGGAGTGCGCGCCAGTCAGGAAAACGCTCAACAGCTTCTTCAGGCGCAGATGCCGGTCGTTGTTTTTCCAGAAGGCGTCAAAGGCC
>JBEDKY010000236.1:0-4684 GCA_041171905.1 Pseudomonadota bacterium | reverse complement strand
CGGCACTACAGACGCCTTGATCGAACCAACTATGATTAGCTCGGAAACCAGTTGGGTCTCTTGTGCTCGAGACGGAAGCAATGTTTTCGCCCTCAAATTGGATGGTACTATTTGGGGCTGGGGCGACAACAGTACCGGGCAACTGAGTACTTCAAGTCAGAACTCTTTTTTGTCACCCATTAAACTGAACGACGAAGTTTGGGTGACAGCCAGTGCGGGTGGAAAGCTGCTTCTTCATGCTGACGGCACTCTATGGAGCTCCGGGAGCTATGATTCAGGCATAAAATATCCTGGGAGTAAATTTAGTTTTGGCAATGATTGGCGAAGGATTTCAGCTCGAGAGCATACTCTTGCAATCCAAAAAAACGGCACATTGTGGTCGTGGGGAAGCAATTCCTACAAAGCGCTGGGACTCGGAAATACCTCACTCGCATCATATTCAACTCCTCAACAAATTGGAATATCGAGCAATTGGCTGAAAGTCGCCGCTGGCTCGAACTATTCGGGAGCGATCAAAACTGATGGCTCTTTGTGGATGTGGGGTGCCGGAATTAACGGAAACCTAGGTGAAGGAACAGGATGCAATCCTGGCTGCGAATGGTCGGCCATCTCTACACCCACGCAAGTGGGTCAGGGTTATACATGGTCTTCGCTTACAATGAGTGGAAGAGACCATGGCAGCCATACCTACGTTGTAAGGAGTGACAACACCATTTGGAGCTTTGGTTACAATGATTCGATGCTTGGAGGCACCAAAAGCAGCACGTTCACACCTTACAGAATCGACAATAGTTTTGACTGGCTTTCGGTTGAAACGGCGGGAAATCGGACGCTCGCGCTTAAAAAGAACTTTTCGCTTTGGGCCTGGGGAACAAATACCTGCGGTGAGGTCGGAGATGGAACCCAAACTGCAGTGGCAATTCCAAAACAGATTGGTTCCGACACAAACTGGACATCGATATCGGCTAGCGAAAAACATTCACTCGCAATTAAATCAGATGGCAGCTTGTGGTCATGGGGCTGTAATGACAATGGTGAGCTTGGAAACGGCAGTCTGGTCGCGCAGACAGCACCTGCACAGATAGGAACAGATTCGGACTGGGTTGAAGTTTCTGCGGGTGCAAGTTTTTCAATTGGCCGAAAATCAAATGGCACCATTTGGGTGTGGGGAAAGAACGACGGCAGCTTCGCTATTGATGGCACGGGAGTGGCTCCACCGAATTCGAACCTTCTGTCACCCATTCAGGTTCAGACCGAAAACAACTGGAACATGGTGTTTGCATCTAAATCACAGCCATTCGCCTTTGCGCGCAAAGCGAATGGTGAGATGTTTTCTTGGGGCAACCATTCTGGAGGATACCACCTAGGCCGTACAAGTAGTAGCCTTTCGCCAGCCACAATAGCATCGAATACAAATTGGAAAACGCTATCTTCATTTGGGTTAGATCCACACACAATTGCGATAAAAGCAGATGGAACAATTTGGGGATGGGGACGCGGAGATTACTTTATTCTTGGGCCCAGCATAACCTATCCGGGACAACCCACACCCACACAAATTCAGTCTGGAACAGATTGGTCGAAAGTCACTGTCGGAAAATATCACGTTCTAGCAATTAAAAACAACAAGTCACTCTGGAGCTGGGGATCAAACGGAAATTTCGGCGGCAGTTTAGGAAATAATTCGAAACAAAACTCTGCGTCACCACAGTTAATATCAGACTCCGGAGACTGGAATACTCTCTCCTCAGGATCCTGGGCGAGTTTCGCAATTAAAGACGATGGATCTCTCTGGGGATGGGGACTTAGAAGCATGCTTGGATTGCCGAATACTCAAATGAGGGATTGGTTTCAGCATCCTGCGAAGTATGAATGAGGCAATCACCAATGGATCCGGCAAGGAAGCTGACATGCGGTTTCAAAAGGGTCAACGACGCACAGATCGAACAGAAAAGCGCAATGCGGAAACATTTGAAGCCATGGAGAGGCCGACTATGCAAGTGACTAAAATTCTATCGCTCGCGATTACAGGCTTGCTTTTATTTCCGGGGGCTGCTCAAGCAAAATCCCCAGCCGTGAGAAAAAAAGATCCAGTCAGCATCAATTTACATGCAACGCCGCGATCGGATCACTTTCACAGGTTTGGACTGAGTTTTGGATACTCCATTGGAACGCGATTTGAACTTTCAGCACTCGCTATGGGTGGCCAGCAAACACTCAGCCAGACGATGACACTCCCAACAAACCTGAGCACAACCAAATCAAAAGGCCTGGCAATCCAGGGAACCGTAAACGGCCGACTCTTTCTTACTGAGAGCCTGTCCATGCTTCTGGGCGCTGGGTACCGCCAGACCCGTGTGGACTACGCCTTCGCAGAGACCAACTCCGAACGAAACGCAACCGCCAACTACAAACTTGAGGATGGAATTGTACTCGTTGGTCTAGGGAATCAGTGGGCATTGAAGAGTGGTGTAAATTTCGGAATTGATTGGGGCCTGATCTCCGTGCCCTTGAAAAAGCAAGTTACAACCACCATCAAGACCAATGGCCTCACGGATGATGAGGCAGTTTTGGTGGATCAATCTACCCTTGGAGCCATCAATCAGATTGCCAAGGAAAGATCAGTGACTTTTGGCCTGGTGACTTTAGGGTTGCGTTTCTAAAGCTACCTTAAGCGCATTATGCTGCAATGGAATGTGAAATTTATCAATAAAATCGTAAAGTAAAGAATTACAAATCCGATAGCACTAAAAGTTACGATATTCAGAAGGCTGAGCCGTGGGGCGTAAGGTGCGCAAACTAACATCAATCAAGCATATAGCCTCAATTATTTTGATAAGCTCCGCAGCGAGCTTCACTGCACAAGCAGATTCCAAATCTATGCGAAAAAAAGATCCCGGAATTTTTTTAGTTACAATAGACACTGATGAAAGCGTAGGGCGAATATTCGAAACAAGCTTGGGATATAGCTTCGGCCAAGCATCTGAAAGCTCCCTTGCCATCGGATACGCAGGAGCAAACTTGGAAAAAGATTTTACCAAGGAGTTTACTCTTGCTGAAGGCACATTTCTTTACGGCGGAACGAGGGAGATTCTGCAGGCGAGAGTCAGTAATCGCATCTTCTTGGGCAATAGTCTGTCTTTCGTATTCGGGGCTGGTGCGCGTCGCAGCACCAATGAACTTGGGTTCTTTGACAACAGTTTCCTCTGGTATCACAACGCATCTCTCAAATCGGAATATCTATTTGGTTCAATGGGTATCGGAAATCAATGGACCTTTGATAGCGGGCTTGTAATAGGTGTCGACTGGGCAGTGGTGTCAAAGTCATTCTTTAGAACAGAAACATTGTCATATCGTTCCAACGGCTTGGGAGAAGAGCAGATTCGAAACATCAATGAGGCGATTACTGTTTGGCTACGACAAATGGGCCAGTTTTCTAATAACAGCGGATCAGCATTTCACTTTGGCTTTAGGTTTTAGAGCGACAACGTCCTCACAGGTCTGCAAAAAGAATAAAACCCAATGCAATCAGATACGTAAATCTCCTAAAAAGCCCCTCACTTTATGCACTATAGTACCGATAACGCAAAGAGTGACAAAAGGAGGATTTTATGCGGACTCGGCACTTTTATTTTTCGATATTGGGGTTATTCAGTCTGACCGCTTTGAGTGCATCATGCGGAAAAAGTAAAAAGACTGTCGAGACTGCAAACAAGCCCATACCTCTGAGCGAACTCACAATAGAAAAAATGAAGCTCTCAAAGGGGCTGAATTTAAAACTACCAAGCACACTGAAAAATCTGGGAAAGACATCCTCAAACCTCAGTTTGAGCAGCGAGAGTGCAGGGAAGAAGTCTGAAGAAGCCTGTAGAACAGCGGATAGAGTCAATATCTTTACGTCTATGCTCTCCGGAATTGGCGAGGAGTTTTGCCATTTGGAGGCAGAATCGGCAAACATTGAGTTTGGAAAGAAATATAAGATCACGCTGGATGAAAGCGACGATCTTGACAATGAGTATTCTCTCTGGGTTGACAACAGCTCTTCTGATAAACTCACTGTTTACCAGTGCTACGATAACAAGCTCGCCCTTAAGATTTCGATTAATTCAGCGACTGAAGCAGGTGCAAAAGGGGCATTAAAATTTGCCTTCAACGACGATGATGGCAACGACACAACAACCTACAAATACGACATGAATTTCGATCTCAGTATTGCAGGACAAAAAGAACTAAGCTCTTCATTCACGGTCAAGAACAACTCCACTGACTACGCAGATGCAGTTGCTATGACTCTTCTCGACAATGGCGTGTCAAGATTCTCTTCTGCATTCAAGGGAATTTTTGAAGGCGTAACCGTCGCGATGAGAGGCTTCATGAAACACAACGGCTCCCAGGGCCAAGCTGCAGTTAAATATGCTGCAACAACACCGCAGTCTGGTGAGGTCAATTTCAGCACCAAGTCCACATTCAATTCCGACGGTATCTTGGTAGACAACAATGCGGCGGCAAATGATGTGAAGGTTTTGGCAAGCGAGCTTCCAAATTTTCTTGCATCTGGCTTCACGATCGAAGAACCGACCGGTTGGGATTGCCAGACAACAGAATCACTCACGATCCGCTTAAAAACCGGACCATCTGCTGCGGCTCACAATGCTTGCACCGTGAGCGAAGACAACGTGAGTTT
>JBEDKY010000235.1:0-5333 GCA_041171905.1 Pseudomonadota bacterium | reverse complement strand
GACCGGACTCGATGAAGTGAAGTTTCGCCGTCCTGTCGTTCCGGGTGATGTCATTCATTATTACGCGAAATATGAGCGTCATCGCGGGCCATTTGTCTGGTTTACGGGAATTGCAAAAATCGATGGAGAGATTGCCGTCGAAGCGAAATTTTCAGCGATTCTTTCTCAGGCACCTAAGATCTGAGTCAAAGTGTGTTCGTCAGCGAACGGTTTAGCGAAGGAAAATATCCATGACTCAGTCCGTCACTATTCATCCCACTGCGATTGTTCATCCTGAAGCTCAGCTCGACGCAGACGTCTTCGTCGGGCCTTATTGCACCATCGGGGCTCACGTGAAGGTCGGGCGCGGAACAAAACTGCATTCGCACGTGGTTCTCGAAGGTCATACGACGATCGGCGAGCATAACGAAATTTTTCCTTTTGCGAGCGTTGGGCACACACCTCAGGACCTCAAATACAAAGGCGAGCCGACCATTCTTCTGATTGGTGACCGCAACAAAATTCGTGAGTGTGCAACACTTCAACCGGGAACGGTTCAGGGCGGCGGAAAAACAGTTGTTGGCAGCAACAACCTGTTCATGGCCTACACTCATGTCGCGCACGACTGCATCATTGGCAACGACAATATTTTTGCCAATTCTGTTCAGCTCTCTGGACATGTGGAAGTTCACAACGGCGTAGTTGTTGGCGGTATTTCCGGCATTCATCAATTCTGTCGTATCGGCGACATGGCGATGGTCGCTGCCGGCTCGATTGTGGTGCAGGATGTTCCGACATTTTGTGTCGCACAGGGCGATCGGGCGACCCTGCGCGGGATGAACGTCATCGGCATGAGACGACGTGGTCTGACTGCATCTGATTTGGCCGTGTTGAAATCCGTTTACAAACAATTCTTCCTCAATCCCTTGCCTACTGTGGCGGAAACCATGGAAGCTTGCCGCCAGCACGGATTGCTTGATAATCCGCATGCGTTGCGGCTGGCCGAGTTCATTCAGTCCGCCCGCCGCGGAGTTGTCCGTCCTGAGGTGGGAGGCAACCATGACGACATTTCGGCAACAATCTGAATTGCGAACTTTGTCAGTCTGTCTTTTGGCAGGTGAAGCAAGCGGAGATGCACAGGGGGCGTTGCTTGCTCGTGCCCTGCGCAGCGTCGGCGATGCCGCCGGTTTCAAATTATCGCTGTGGGGAAGTGCGGGTCGTCTGATGAAAGAAGCGGGTGTAGAGCACGTTGTGCGTATTGAAGAGCTCAGTGCAATGGGATTCGCCGAGGTGATGGCGGTGTATCCGCGACTGTCCGCCGCTGCCCACAGTCTGCAGAGCGAATTACGGCTTCGTCGCCCGGACATTACAATCCTGATTGACTACCCGGGTCTCAACATGAGGCTGATGGAAGATGCATTTCATCTGGGTTCATGTGTTGTTTACCATATTCCTCCGAAGGTCTGGGCACACGGTGCCGGACGCGCCGCACGCTTGCGCGACTGCACTTATCTGGTGACGTGTATTTTGCCATTCGAGGAAAAGTTGTTGCGTCATGCCGGAGTCAACGCGCGGTTTGTCGGCAATCCGCTCAGCGATGAAGTGCGTGCTTATTTGTCGGAAAAATCCTCTCACCAAGCTCCTCTGCAGCAGAACACTCCTGCTTGTGTGGGGATCGTCCCTGGCAGCAGAACCGGTGAGATCGAACGCGTCTTTCCAGAAATGATTGGGGCATTTTTGAAGACGCGCTCTGCTCTGGGCGGTCATCTTAAGGCAGTTGTTCCTGTCGCACCGACGGTCTCGCAATCGCGATTGGAGATTCTCTTGGGTGAGGCGCTGCGCGCAGCCTCCGCAGAATCCGCGCGTCAGGACATCGAATTTGTTTGTAACAAACCATTGATTCAGATTCTTTCGGACTGTCGCTATGCATGGGTCTGTTCCGGCACTGCGGCACTCGAGACTGCGCTTCTCGGTGTTCCGCATTCGGTTGTCTACAAAATGCACTGGCTTTCCTACGCGATTGCCAAACGTATTGTCAGGCTTCCCTACATCAGTCTGGAGAATCTTTGCGGCGGAACTGAGCTGGTGCCCGAGTTTATTCAAGACAGCGCCACTGCCGATGCACTCAGCAGTCATGCACTGAGCATTTTGACTTCTTCTCAAAAGGAAAATTCAATGCGTGAAAGCCTGCTTGCACTGAGCGGGCTTTTTCCTCATGACAGCGCACAAAACGCGGCTCGTGCAATTTTTGATTGTTTTACTGATCTCCCCGACGGTTTGGCGCGACGCTTTCATTGGAAGTCGGTGCGCGATCTGCGGCTTGAGGATAAAGAGTGGGGGCTGAATCAGTGAACGGGATTCCGCTGCAAAGGGTAAATGAGTCAGCAGGATTCTGGCGGCATCCGTTGTTTTCTCTGATCTGGTCGGCTGCCCGCCTGGATGTTGTTTTTGGCTTGTTGCTGAGTCCGCTGCATGCGCTCACCGAAGTTGCGCTCGGTTTTGCAACTGGCGCCTTGCTCCAGCTTATTTTTGTGAGTTCCGAAGAGGCAAATCTGCTGAGTATTCTTCCGCGGCAGGTTGCTGATTTTTTCCCTTCACTCGCGTCCGTCGGGCCGCGCGAACTCACTACACTGGTACCTGCGTCTCTTGTGGTGATTGGATTTGTCCGCCTGCTGACAAGCTTTGGCAGCAATTATCTGCTCGAACGTGCCGGACATCGGGTGGCCCATGCGTTGCGCGCGGGCTTTCTCAACTCGTACCTGCATACGTCGGGCCGAGTTTTGGATCGGCGCAATCCGGATGAGCTGACCAATCGAATTCTTCTCGATACGACACTGATGCAGTCGATGGTCAGCAAGGGCACCATTGGTGCACTTAGGGACGGCCTTGTTGTCATTGCTGCAGCCGCTTCTATGTTGGTTGTCGCATCGCAATTTTTTGCCGTTCTCATTCTCATCTTCGTGCCGTTTTTTCTTCTGCTGCGCGGAGTCTCGCGCAGACTTGAATTCTACACCCGCGAAAGCGCGCGCAGGCAAGTGAGCTTGTCCACGCGCGCGTTGCAAATGCGCAACGGACTGTTGCCTATCTTCGCAATTGGAGCACAAGGGCGGGAATACGCCGACATCTCGCACATGAGTGACGACTATTATTCGTTCATAAGAAAATCTTTTTTCCTGCGCACTGTCTTTCGGCCCGCCATGGAGATTGTTGCAGTTGGTGTTCTGGCCGGTGCTCTGCTTTGGCGTTTGAATTTAGGTCCTGAAGCGGATGTTGCAGCATATTCGACGTTGTTTGTGCTTGCTGCATTGTCTTTCCGGCCGCTAAAAAATGTCTCGTCATTTGTTTCACAATTTGCTGAGCTCAAAGCTGTCTGGCTGCGTTTGTCGGATGAATGGATCAAAACCCGCGCGAGTGTGGAAGACGAGTCGTTGAAATTAACAGAGCAGTTGCGTCCGTCGGTCGCTCTTGCGGTGCAGGACGTAGCCTATGATTCGCACGAGGGAAAAAGAATTCTTTTTCCCTGCAGTCTGGAGGTTAAGTCAAAGTCGAGATTTGCTTTGGTCGGCGAAAGTGGGGCAGGCAAATCGACTTTGTTGCGTTTGATGGCCGGATTGCTCCCGCCCTCACAGGGCGTCGTTTCAGGCACACAAAATGCATTGTTGGCAACCCAGACTCCGTATGTTTTTCAGGGAACAGTTTTCGATAACATTGTTTATCCTTTGAAATTGACCAAAAACAGTGAAATTCAGATCGCACGTGAACGCGCCAAGGTGCTGATCATGAACCTGATGCTGGCGCACACGCAGGCGGGAGCAGAGCTTTTTCTAAACAAAAAAGTTGGCTTCATGGGCGAGGGGCTTTCAGGTGGAGAGAGGGCGCGGGTTGCATTAGCTCGTCTGCTGTACGCAGACCGGCCAGTTTTGCTGCTTGATGAACCGACCGCAAATTTGGACAAAGAGTCTGCAGCGGCCTTTTGGAATGCAGTCTGGAAGTGGCAGCGACAGGCTGGTGAGTCACGCACCGTCGTTGCCGTGACACACCACTGGAAAGATCTCGGTGAATTCGACGAGTGCTGCGTTTTTTCGAACGGTAAAATAATCGCCCGCGGCAGCGCCGCGGAAATTCTCGCTCAATATCCCCATCAGACAGCAGAGAGCAGTCGGAGTGAAGCAATGGTGGAGCGCTCTCCAACATGAAGACTGCGTTGACAGAGCGATGGCGTACCCAACTTGAATTGCCTCTTTTGCAACGCGATTTTTTCTTCGCCTTGTTCAGTGTGTTTGTTGCCGCACCTTTGAGTCTGATTTGGTCTGCGCTTGCTGCCGTGCGTGCGGGCCATAGAGTGCGTTTGCAGATTCGACCATCTGCAGAAGAGCCTTGGATTGTTTCTGTCGGCAATGTTTCCGTCGGCGGAACCGGTAAAAGTCCGATTGTGCGCTCGCTGGCGCGCATGGCCTTTGCATCCGGATTCGACGTTGCAATTCTTTCGCGCGGCTATGGACGTGAGGATGCAGGGCTCATATTTGCAGCTTTGAATGCCGGTGAGTTTCAATCCGGCACTCAACCCGACAGCGGGAAATTCTCCGACGAAAGCCTCGAACATGTGCTTTTGTTGCGTGAGGAATTGACCGATCGACAGTGGCTTTGGATTGGCCAGTGCTCAAATCGTGCCTTGCTGTTGGGCGAGATTTTGAAGGACCGTGAGCGTTTGCCGCTTGCGCAACGTGAACGTCCGCTGGTCGTCTTGCTCGACGACGGACTCTCGCAAGTGTCTCTTCCGGTGCATCACGATGTGGTGGTGTGGGATCCGCAATCGTTGCTGCGCGCGCCGCAATGGTGTCTGCCCTTTGGTCCCTATCGCTGCGGTTGGCCTTCGTTCCTGTGGGCTGATTCTATTCCGAGCGCGGATGTTGTTGTTTGGTCGCGTCTGCTGAGTGCGGAACTCTGGTCCGACTTTAAGCGCACGGTCGAACAGGCGCGTGGTGAGCTGGCGCAGAGAAACAGTGGTGAGCTTTTTGCGGTCGAAAATTCTCGTCTGGTTAGGGCCTGTGCCGAGAGTACGGGTATGGGTATTGCACTGACGCGGATTGCTTCAAATGAGTGGCCACAGCAGTGCAAAGTTGTGACCGGCCTCGCTCGGCCGCACAGGTTTATAGAGACTTTGAGCACGCAGGCATGCTTGGCTTCGGCTGAGCGGCCTGAGGTGCTTGCGACTCTTCAGTTGCCAGACCATGGTGAATTGACTCCAGCTGCTGCTGCTTTTTTAGCTGATACTGAAGCGATTGTGACATCTTTGAAAGACCTTTGCCGGTGGCACGCCGAGCCGGCCGTCGCTGAGCGCCTGAAGGATGGAC
>JBEDKY010000234.1:0-6707 GCA_041171905.1 Pseudomonadota bacterium | reverse complement strand
TTTGCGTTTTGGTATTCCGACTCGGTGTACGTCACTCTTTCGGGATCTCGGCTGTCCATGCCGTTCATTTTATGGTGGAGTTTATGCAACTCAGAGTAAATGCCATGCGGCCACAGCACGGGCCAGGTCACAACCCGAGCGGAGATCTCGTCAAACCATTCGATTCCTGTGAGTGTGTGATGAATTGCATCGTGTGTCGTGACTGCTGCCGCTGCGAAGAATATTCCAGCCATGGCGGCAAAGACGTAAAATCCAACTTCAGACGTAGAAAACTCGTAACTCATGTAAAGCGCTGCAAACAGGAGCGCTACCGATGAAAAAAACCTAACCAGTCCGGGGCCTGCGCGCATCGTGTGCAAGTCCGCGACAGCCTTGCTCAGCACGGCGCCGGGGAGATCCCTCGACACGTTCTTGCTGTCTTCACTGCTGACTTCCGAAACTGAACTATATTCTTTCACAACAACCTCGAAGTTTGTCGACACCAACTTATTCTCTTGAATTATCGGCGAAGGCAATGACTTTCTGCACTTCCCATGCGCAGCCACACACCAGCTCAATATAAACCGTGTTGATTCAAAAAGATAGGAAATTTCGGCTAGTTGGCCGGTGAAAAAACTGGCAGTGCGTAACTGACGTCACAGCCCCATTGGGTGCTTTGTCGGTTGTCGTCCTGAATTTGCATCAGCCGGTAAAATGGCTCGACCACGAGGCTGCCATCGGCAAATGGAAAGCCGACACCTGCCGTGACTGCGGCTTGCCAAAGAGTTTCTCTGCGGCTGAGGGAATTCGCGCTCGACGCAATCACGGGATCAGCGGTGTAAAGCCTTAGGTTGCGCGACAACATTGCCCCCTGCAGGGTCACGGCAGGGACAATGATTCCGTTGTAGAGCAAACCCAGTTCGGCTGCGGCTTTTATGGTCTGTTCGCGCAGACTCAAGGAAGTGGGGAGTTCCACATTTGACTCCGGCTCGTATGAAAATCTGACAGCAGGCCGAAGATAAAAGTTTTCCTCCGGCAACGAGGCATAAACTTGCGCAAACACCTCATAGCTGGGAATGCGCGTTGCGAGTTCAGATGAATCGAGCAGTTGTGAGTTCACTAATCCAATGCCCAAACTCAAGAGCGGTGAGAATGTCTCAGGGATTGCAAACACCGCGTACCTCCTCGACAAATCCTGTGGTTCCAAACAATTCAGACAGTTCAATGCACAGGATTGTCTTCTCCTCGCTGCTGGGGAGCCCGCGCAGAAACGCACTCAAAAATGCCGATGACACTGCTCCGTCGTAACTCAGGCTGATGTCGCGGCGCATTTGGCAGGAAGCAGCTTCCTTCGATGGCAACGGAAGTACGTCAAGCGATGGAGACTGTCCGAGAAATGATAGTGTGCTTTTGAGCGCCGCATAAACCTGTCGGCTGAAGGTGCGCAGGCCTTCTGATTGTTTGGCGTGAATCTGAGATGCCTTATAAAGTGCACGCGCAAACAAAGTACCAATGCAATAAAAACCTGCGGGACAAATTTGGTTTCCGTTGAGCTGAGCGAAGGTGAATTTATCGCCTGAGAGCGATCTGCTCTTCACGATGCGGTCTTCTGCATTGCCGAAGCTGCCTGATAGAGCGTTCGGCTCGCCCGTCATGACGTAACTTACGAAATCGGAATATCCTTCATTGAAGCCAGAAAGTGCATACTCTACTGACAGGCGGCCGTCGAAAAACTTGTCCTTTTTTCTCTGTTCAACTCCCGCTTCATCAGTCTTTGCACAGGTCTCCTGCTTTTGATTGAAGAAAGAGCGTTTAAAAAGTGCATGTCCAAATTCATGCGAAATGACTTTGAAATTTGCGGCAAGGGGAATCTGCTCGAGCGCAGACCTTCGAAACAGAATGAAGTTGTCGGACTGTGGATTAAATGCTGCATTCAGTTTGAGAGACACACGCGCTTCCACTCCGGAATCTTCGACATCCAGTGTGGGTTCAAACAGCACCTGATAGCGTCCGCCAACATTGTCTTTGAGGTCGGTGACTTTGTCACCGGTTGCAGCTTCCACTTGTTCAAAGACTTGTTCAAATGCATAGAAGCCGGAGAACATCAGCAGCGTTGTGCTGTCGCGGGGGATGATGGTTCCATTTTTTACGGTATAGCGGATTGGATTCTTCTTTTCGCTGCCGCTGACCCTTCCTGTAATCAGTGAGCCTACGGTTGAATCGATTGTCAGCGCGCGGCCGCTGAGAATTTCAAAGTTATTTCCCACGAGGGTGTCGGGATTCTCGAGAGTCTTGAGTACGCGTTCGCCCACTGTCCACTGACCAGAGTCGCTACCGGATGAAGGAGTGAAATAGAGAATCTCAGCCTTGAATGGGGCTCCCGCGCGCGATGACGAATGTGAGCATCCGGCGAACATAAGGTACATCGATAAAATAATGAGTTTTATATTTTTACTCTTCATGAGATGTGTCCGTCGTAGGCTGAATGGTATTTGCGCTGCCTCGTGAAAAAAATTCTGCAACGTGGTGAGCCGCAAAAACAGGAATGAATTTTGTTGTCGATCCGGGTGTCCAAATAACACCGGCGGACCAAAGCCACGTCTGACTCGAACGCCAGCTCACCAGACCGCGCACGAAGCCGGAGTACATTTTGTCAGAGAAGCACGATTGTGAGATATCGACGCGCGAAAAGTTGGACAGCTCTACGGACCGAGTCGGAGTGCAAAGGCTGGCAAGAATTTCAAATTCGCTGTTCGCCGTCAGCGATGGTCGCCACCAGCCGCTTAAAATTCGGTATAATTTATCTGCCCGAGTGAAGCCCGCGGAGTTTTCTGCACCCGTCAAGCTTCTCACTTCAGCGACAAGCACTGAGACTCCCGCAGAGCCGTTCTGCAGTTCACGCGCGACGTTGAGTGTTGCGGCAGGTATTTGCGTCGTGGAAACCGTTTGGCTTCCTTTCGCACGAAGGTAGGCATAGTATCCGGTCAATGCCGCTGACCAACTTGAATTTGAAAGAAGCCTGTAGCGGAGTTTTCCGTTGAAGAATTGGAACGGCTTTTCATTTTTGTCCGAGAGTGCTTGCACCACCGAGACGACGGTCAACAGCGATGTGCCGATTGTGACGTCGCGTCCCACTCCGTAATCGACGCTGAGGGTGGGAAAATCGGATACGAAATAGTTGTCATCGGCGACGTTCGTGTCAAAAAATCCGCTGATTCCCGACGACGCGCTATTTGCAGGTGCCTGATGCGGCAGCGTCACTCCGCGCTGCGCGAATGCCTGTTTCGGAGTCAGCGCCAAGCCGCAGCTGCCCACAAGAATCAAGACTTTCCGCAATCGGAGCGATTTTGCTGCACGAGAACAGTTCACTTTGCCCCCGTTTTGCCGGCGACAAATCGCACCGCAACATCGGTGAAGGTATCCCATTGTTGTTTTCCCTGACTCTGTTCGTCGATAATCAAATGATAATAGCGCGGCCTGAGCGTCGAGCTTTCGTTTGACAGCCAGTGGATGCGCCACGCCGTCTGCTCTCGAACCTTCAATATTTTTTCGATGCTTTGCGAGTCAACCAGCTCATCTTCCGGCGACAAAACCAGAAGTGTCGGAATCTGGGAAGTTGCCTTCCATTGAAATTTTTTCCAGCCGTCATGAATTTTAAACAGTGCGTCATAATGTTTGAATGGTGTGCTCGGGCGAGCCCGATAGTCCGGATGGTTGACGCTCGGCAGTGAGCCAAAGGGCAGCCAGCTGAGCGCACGAATGAGAATGGTTTTTTTTCGCAATGACAGTGCCGGTGAGATTAAAATCATTTTTGTCGGCAAGAGGATTCCATCATCCTCTTGGTCAAACACACTCATGCCTGTGACGGCTCCCAGCGAGTATGCGACGAACAGCCTCTCATCCGATTCGCCTTTGCACGCACTCACCGACTGGCTCCACTGCTCCTTAAATTCTTGTCGCCATTTATCAGCCGAAACGAGGCTATCGGTCTCTTTTTTTACTTCCTGCTGATGACCGGAAAGAATTCCCACGGTTGTGTTGAATCCGATTTTTTTTGCAAGAGTTGCGAGGTCGGACATTTTTTGCGGGTGCGTGTTGAGACCGTGCATGACGAATGCACAGCGTCTGTGGTGATCAATGGGCTCGGAGGGGGCGGGCACAGACAGCACTTTGTTTCCTTGTTTGGTTCAGGGAGTATACCCGAGCGATATCACGCCGACAGAGTCAAAATAATGCGTCCTATTGGTCGGTTGCCTGATGAATTTGCAGACTTCCTGCGTTTTTCTCAGCGCAGCTCACGGAATTCAGATTATATGCCGATATTTCCTAAGAAAAGGTGAAGAAACACCTGAAAGGAGTGGTTTTTTCATGAATGCTTTTGAAATTATAGCTGAAAATAAAATCCGGGAGGCTATCGACAACGGCGAATTCGACAATCTCAGCCTGCGCGGGCAGCCGTTGGACCTCGATGAAGGTCAATTTGTACCCCTGCACCTCAGGCTTGCCCAGCGCATTCTCAAGAATGCAGGTTTTCTTCCTCCGGTGCTGCAGTTGAAAAAGGAGATACTGCAACTGACCGAGAGGCTCGCGGTGACGACAGACGAAGCCGTCAGGGAAAGCATCAAGCGAAGACTTTTTGAGAAGAAATTGCGCCACGATGTTCTTATGGAGCAAGAAAAAGCCGCCTCGTGAAATTTTATTTTTGCCTCCATCTGCGCCAAAGATTTGGGATAATTTATTTCCGCTTTATTTCCACGCCCTCCCTGCCGATACGCTCTGAAATTCGTTTGACTTAGTGAGGGGGCAGCGCTCATGTCCTTGGCAAGATTATCAACCGGTATCATCGGAGTCACGTTGATTTCAGGTTGTGTTGATTCCTCCCAGTCAAGATTGAACGATTTGGCTGACGGCCAAAAGGCAGAGGGATTTTTGGTGGTCAAAGACATCGTTGCCGACAAGGCGGTGAGCGGTTCATTCCTTGTGACCTGTGCAGGCAGCAATGGCAAGATGACCCAAGAGCTTAAAACGAAGGCTGAAGTTGAAAAAAACCAGCTGTGCAAGCCGGCCGCAGCTCCGCCAGGGCCCGTCCGGGACGGTACGGACGGTGTTACCGATGGCGAAGGCGGCGGTGCGGTTCCTGCCGGTGCTTTCAAGCTCTCGTTGCGCATCAGTGTGACCACTGAAACGTACCTAAAAGCCAAGCCGAACGAGAACATCTCTGCGAACAAAGAAACATTTCAGGAAGGCCTGCACTACTGCATTTCACCAGCCACCATTTCGGTGAAGGAGCTTTGTCGCATTCCGGCCAAAACCGGGTCTCTAGCGACTCCAGAAGAGTTTAAAGCGGTCGGGCACAATATCGCCGGCTGTTTGATTTCTCCGGGGTATCTGCACGCATCCCACTTTAGCGTGACTCCCGCATCCGTTCCGATTTGTAAGTGAGGTTGAGACGATGAAGTTTTTCGGTACAAAAATGAACTCGGCCAGCACTGTGCAAATCACCCACAAACTGTGCGCGGTTGTGATTTATCCTGCTCTGGCATGTTTGGTGGTTTCGTGTGCTAACGATCCCACACAGCGCCGTTCGGCGGTCGACCGTGCGAAGTTGTGCCAAGACGATCCTCAGGCAGTTTTTGAAGGGCAATGCTTGCAACGCGGCGCGGAAATTAGGCCTTCACCGACACCTGTGGCGACGACTGAGCCGACACCTGTGGCGACGACTGAGCCGACACCTGAGCCGACACCTGCGGCGACACCTGCGGCGACACCTGAGCCGACACCTGCTGCAGAGGAACCTCCTCCAGCGAAGGACGAGCCGGCGAAGAACAGGCTTGTTGTTTTTAAGCAGGATTCATTTGTTGCGATTGCCTCGCAGTCGATTGTTTCTAACTGCTTTGTCCCGAACGGAACCAAGATTGAGGTGTCCGGCGATGTTTCAGCCGTGACACAGTTCAAGGAGCTCGGGGTTGAACAAAATATTGCATTCAAAGTGGTTGCGGTGACTTATCCGGCTGCTGGAGCGGGCGCGTGCGCTCTCAATGGCAAGAACTTCGTTTACTTGTCTAACCACGCAGATCTACAAGAAAAGCCCTGACAATTCGCTGACACAAAATGTCAGCAAAAGTTCACGGATATTCGTCCGATACCCTCTTGACTGGAATTTCAAGAGGGTATCATGAGTTGTTACAGATTTGGCCCCATCAGACCCGCCCTAGTACTGCTGATGTTCGGTTTGGCCGGCCCGATGCAGGCTTCGGCCTTTTCATTGGGGATTAGACCCTACGGCGGCAGTGAACTGGTGACGATTCCCAGCACGGTTTTGGTTGATCCCGGTGATGCCAACAAGGTGCTGTCGAATCCTGATAAAAAAACAGTCGAGCGCGCGCTTATTTTTTTCGGAGGTGAGCTTGCGGTGACTCCCCTTGAAATGGGTCCGTTGTCTGTTACCGCCCTGTTGGGATTTCGCACTATGTCGACGACCACCAACGGCGACGTCAAAGACACGCTGAGCTTCAGTTACTTGCCCGTGGGATTGTCGGTCGATTTTGCATTGAAGAAGCTCAGAGCATCTGGATATTTCTCTTATGATTTGGGTCTCGGAGCAAAGTTTGCTCTCTCAGTTGCCCAGCCTGCAAACGCACTTGATTTGAAGGCGCAGAAACTCTCGCGTCTTCGATTTGGAGCGTTTGCAGAATTTTTTGTCATGAACTCATTGAGTGTTTTTGGGA
>JBEDKY010000233.1:0-10542 GCA_041171905.1 Pseudomonadota bacterium | reverse complement strand
ACACCAGATTGGCAGCCGGCAGCGAGCTCAGTTCCTTTTCTGCGGCAGACAGAACAGCAACCTGCAGCTCGGTTTCAAAATTCGGATAGCCGACGTCGATATTTACGAGAAAACGGTCCAGCTGCGCTTCCGGCAGCGGGAAGGTTCCCTCGTTTTCGATTGGATTCTGAGTTGCGAAAACGAAAAACGGCCGCGGCAGAGGACGAGTTTGTCCGCCAAGGCTGACCTGCCGCTCTTGCATGGCTTCAAGCAGCGCCGATTGCGTTCTGGGTGAAGCGCGGTTGATTTCGTCCGCCAAAATGAACGGGGCAAAAATCGGTCCGGCAACGAAGGCGATTTTTTTGATGTCAGGGTTCTTTTCGTCAAATTGAATCGTGTCGCCACCCAAAATGTCGAAGGGGGTGAGGTCGGGTGTAAACTGGATTCTCTTGTAGCCGCAGCCGAGGGCTTGTGCGAGCGAACGGACGAGCGTTGTTTTTGCAACGCCGGGGGCACCGGTCAGCAGGGCATGACCTCCGCAGAGCACGGTCATAATAACGAGATCAATGACCTGTGGCTGTCCGAGAACTTTGCTGCCAAGCAAACGCCGCAATTCCTGCGCGTTCTCACGCAATTGATTCAAATCCATGCTGCACCTCTGTCAGTGTGAGGAGGAAAGTGTCAGGGATTGTTCGCGGGTCGTCAAGATTGACCCCGAGCGGGCACTTTTCTAGAACGGCCGGGGCCATGTAAATTCGCATTTCCCTGACCACGAAAAGGAGCGCCGATGACGACCATGCAAACTGAGAAACACTCCAGCTCAGCCTCGAATTCATCGGGCAGGCGCGCTCACGTTATCGTTGTCGGCCCTGGAGTTTTTGGCCGAGCGCTGGCCGCATGCGCTCATCAGGCAGGGTCTAATGTAACGTTGCTCGGGCTGGACGAAAATGCACTTGCCGATGCCCGCAAGGCCTTTGCAGGGGTCGAGCGTTTCACGCTGAGCGGGATGGATCGTGCCAGTCTGCAGAGTCTGCGCGGTTCGAGTGCAGACTTGTTGATTCTGGCAGTTCCCTGCCAAGCATTGAGTCAGGTCGCTGATTGGTGCCGCGACGAACTCTGGCCGGTACTTGAGCCGGCTCACACAGTTCCAGTTCTCTGCGCAGCCAAGGGAATCGAACTTGGCACCCTTAAGTTGCCACATGAAATTCTTTCCGAACGTCTGCCTCCAACATCGGGCATTGGAATTCTCAGCGGACCCAGTTTTGCAAAGGAACTGCAAGCTGGTCTACCCACCGCAATTGTCGCCGCCTCGAAGGATGAAAGTGTTCGCCGTGCGGCAGAAACTCTGCTGCACCGCCCGCATTTTCGAGTTTATGGAACAGATGATGTGGTCGGAGTTGAATTGGGTGGTGCTATTAAAAATGTGATCGCTGTCGTGGCAGGTGTCGTAGACGGTCTTGAGCTCGGCCACAATGCGCGTGCCGCAGTCGTCACCCGCGGACTCGGTGAAATGGCTCAAATGGGTGTTGCGCTGGGAGCTGATCCGATGACCTTTTTGGGCTTGAGTGGCTTGGGCGACCTGATATTGACCTGTACAGGCGACCTTTCGCGCAACCGGCGATTTGGTTTGACCATTGCGCAGCACCATGAGCGGGGTATGTCCGAAATACTTGCCGAGATCGGCCAAACCGTCGAGGGTTACTCGACCGCCCGCAGCGCCTTCCTGCTCAGCGAAAAATTGAAACTGGATACGCCGATTCTGCGAATGGCCTATGAGGTCCTGTATGAAAACCGGCCGGTACGGGATGCTGTGACGCACCTTTTGAATCGCGGCCAGAAGGGCGAGTTTGATTGGATTGCTGAATGAAAAAGAATCTTGAGATCCTTGCTGCTGGAGTCATTGATGAGGCCGCGCGGTCGCCCGCAAAGTTGCATCTGGTTCTGACGGCCACCGATAATGACGCATTGCTTGCCGAAGATTGTCTGCGTCAGCTGGCAGGACGGACATTCGCTCAGGATGAGATTGTCGGTTTGCCGAATTTTGTACAGTCAGGTGTTTATCGCTTCGAATCCGCGCGCAGGCTTCTTGCCCGCAGGCTCGGAACGCTGCACCTCTTGCGGACGGCACAAGTGCGCTGTCTTGTCGTCTCGGCTCCTGCTTTGCTGCGCATTGTTCCGGCACCGGGCTGGTTTGCGGACAACACGATTTTTCTAAAAACGGGCGACGAACACGATCAGGATGCATTGCTCGATCGGCTTGTGAATCTCGGATACCAGACCGTTCAGCGGGTCGAAGAGGTGGGTGAGTGCGCGATTCGCGGCGGCATTCTTGATTTCTGGACACCCGCGGAACGCTTTCCTGTGCGTTGCGAATTCTTTGCCGATTCGCTCGAGAAAATCCGTTTGTTCAGGCCTGCCGATCAGCGCTCATTTGAAACGCGGGAGAATATTTATGTTCTTCCGTCGCGTGAATTTGTCTGGCCCGCGGAAGCGCAAACAGTGCAGTGGATTGAGCGTTTCAACAAAGCAATCCTCGGGCAGGGCTTGCAAGGCAGCATCCGCAACGATCTGCTTGAAAACGTCCGCTGTTCAATTCCTTTTCCCGGCATCGATGATCTCTGTCCGCTTTTTTCAGACACCAATTTCATCGCACTGAAAGAATTCCTTACACAGACCCTCAGCCCTGACCGCGGCGATGTTCAGGTGCATGCAATCGCCGAGAATGAGCAGATTCTGCAGGGCCTGCGCGAGGTGACTGGTCTTTACGAAAGCGCGTGGCAGGCGGGCTACGGCAAATCGTACATGACAATCAAAACCGAAAAGCTCTATCCGCAGGCCGAGAATTTTCCGGATTGGCTCAAGGCCAACGTGACCCCCGAAACTCATCGCGGACGCTTCGCTTTGCCAGACTCGCTTGCTGAAAAGTTTACTGCCGCTGGCAAGCGAAAGTTTTCCGAACGCCTACAAATGGTTCGCGACGCGTTGCGCGATCAACCGGACCTCGGTTGTGTTGTGACAAGCCCGACTCAGGATACATGCCTTGAGTTTGCAGCTTTGTTGAGAGCCCATCTTGCCGAATCGGAAAAGCTCCGCCTCAATGATGCCGAGATTCCGACATTTTCTCTGACGGAATTCAACGTTGCTGAGTCTGCTGTAAAAAGCAGTGAGTGGATTGCGCGGCTGGCAAAATTCGCTGCCCCATTTTTTCTGCCGGCAGCGAAAAAAGTCGTCTTGCCCGAAGAATGGCTGCGCGGCGTCAGCAAGGATCACAGCCTCGAAATCGCCTCTGAGGAGGATTCTCGCCGCGCCTCCCGTGAAGCAACGGAAACGCTGCTGACGGGTCAGTTCGGAGACTTTGCCGAAGGCGATCTGGTTGTTCATGTGCAACACGGAATCGCCCGATTCCGTGGTCTGATGACCATCAAGATTATGGATATTTCGGGTGACTTTTTGGTTCTCGAATATGCCGGAAACGATAAGATTTACGTGCCCGTGCACAAGCTTAGTCTTGTGCAGCGCTACATTGGCGCCGGCAAGTCTGACTCAGCTCAACTTGATTCGCTGAAGGGCACGCAATGGGAGAAGCGTAAGGCGCGTGCCAAGGAAGAGGCGGCCAAAGTTGCCAAAGAGCTTCTGGAGCATCAGGCAAAACGGGCGACAACTCCCGGGCATGCCTATGCCGGAATCGAGGATAACTATCTTCTTTTTGAAGCGGCGTTCCCCTACGATGAGACTCCTGATCAGCTGAAGGCGACCCGTGAAATTCAGGCAGACATGAGCCGGCCGAAGGCGATGGACCGTCTCCTGTGCGGAGATGTCGGATTCGGTAAAACGGAAGTTGCCATGCGCGCAGCGTATCGCGCAGTTTTGGATGGCAAGCAGGTTTCATGGCTGGTTCCCACGACTGTGCTTGCGCACCAGCACTACCGCAGCCTGCAGGAACGCTTTGCGCAGTTCGGGGTGAATATCGAAATCCTCGACCGTTCATCGGGTTCGGGTGGCTCTGCAAAGGTGCTCAAGAAACTCACAGAAGGAGGCGTCGATATCCTTGTCGGTACGCACCGCCTGTTGTCTCCGGATGTCAGGTTTCGCGATTTGGGCTTGCTGATTGTCGACGAAGAGCAGCGTTTTGGTGTTCTGCAAAAAGAAAAAATCAAAACACTGTCCTACGGAATCGACGTCCTGACGATGAGTGCGACGCCGATTCCCCGTACCCTGCAAATGGCGATGATTGGTTTGCGTGAACTCAGTTTGCTCACAACTCCTCCAAAGGCGCGCTTGGCCGTCAAGACCTTCGTCTGTCCGTTTGACGAGAACACCATACGTGACGCCATCAAGTACGAAATGGCCCGTGCTGGACAAATTTTCTTTGTTCACAACCGAGTTGAAGATTTGCCGTCGGTGGAGAGCTACCTCAAAAAATTGGTTCCCGAGGCGCGCATTTGCATTGGCCACGGCAAGATGGGGCAAAAGGATCTCGACAAAACCATCATTGAGTTCATCGATCAAAAGTACGACATTTTGCTGTGCACGACGATCATTGAATCAGGCATCGACATGCCCAACGTAAACACGATCATCGTGCAGGATGCAGATCATTTTGGCTTGTCGCAGTTGTATCAGTTGCGCGGACGGGTTGGCCGTCGTTCGACGCGCGGATACGCATACTTTCTTATGAGTCCGTCCGCGCGCGAGGAGGACGAAGGAGTCAAGCGTCTCGAAGTTTTGCGTGAACATCAGGAATTGGGCAGCGGGTTTGTGATTGCCAGCCAGGACCTCGAAATGCGCGGGGCCGGCAACATCATGGGTGACGACCAAAGTGGACGCGTCACTGAGGTCGGACTGGACACCTACATGCAGATGCTCGACGACGCCATTCGCTCGATTGGCGGTCGCAAGGTAAGGGTGCTTCCGGAGGCGGAAATTCAGGTACCGCTCGAAGCGCAAATTCCTGAGGACTACGTGCAAAATTCTCGTGAGCGGCTGCGTCTTTATAGACGCTTTTTCGGAGCGCGCAATGAAGACAATCTGAGTGCTCTGACACTTGAGTGTGCCGACCGTTTTGGTCCGCTCCCTGATAGTGTGCAAAACTTGGCTGACATGGCACGTGTGAGACGTTGGCTGATGAGTTTTGGTGGCATCGGTTTGAATGTAAGCGATGATTTTACCGAGATCAAAATAAGTCCGGAGATCCTGCAGGCGCGCGAAGATCACGATGCCGAGGCAATCGTCAGACGGATTTTCGACGTTTGTAACCGCGAGGTCAAGGGAGTCCGGCTTACACCTGATGGCAGATTGCTGTTACCTTTAAAGAAACGTCAGTTCCGTGCAGAGTTTGGTCAGACAGGTTTGGCCGAGCTCAAAAAGTATCTGACGCTGTTTGCAGGTGAATCATATGCAGGAAGTCAGAGTCAGCTCAAATCCTAAACCCGTTCATTCTTCGCGCAGTCTTGCTGTGACAGCTGCAGCGATTGCGATGCTGTTTTTTGCCAGCGTGCCGCTTGCAAGCGCATCGGACGCAGCGATGAAGCCGATGCCTGTCAGGCTGGTGCCGGCAAATTCACAGCAAAAGCAGCAGACCTTAAAGAAGATAGAGGACCTGCTGGAACAGGAGAATATTTTCGAGGCGCGTGACCTGCTGCGGGCATTTTCCGATAAGGAAATAGAGAAAAATCCCCGACTGCTGGTTTGCAAGGCGCTTGTTTTGAAGGGCCTGTATAAAACGGACGAGTCGTACGAGTTGCTCAGACAGGCGTTGAAACTGGATGAAAACTTTGCGCCGGCCCAATATGAAACTGCATTGTTGCTGATGGAAAGAAAGCAGTGGAATGACGCCGACGTTCTGTTGCGGCTGGCGGCAGGTGCGGATGATTTGTCTGCGCAGCGCCGTCTTCTTCTTCCCTACTATCTAGGGGTGATTGCCTTCGAAACAGGAAGGCTGTTTGCTTCGCGCAGCAGCTTTGTCCGGCTCAGTTGGAATGACAGTCTCGATCCTGCGCTGCAACAGTCGACAGCAGCTTTCATGTCTCGCATCGCACGGCAGCGGCCATGGACCTTGGTCAGCCCGCTGTCTTACCAATATGAGACGAACGTACTGGGACTGTCGCGCAACGGCGAATTGCCGAGCACTTACAAAAGCCGTTCTGGAAGTAAAATTCTTGCTGGCCTGTTTGCCAATCTGGAAGGAATCGGCGGACGTAAAAAAGGCGATGGTCCGTTTGGTTTGGGACTCCGTGTTTTGGGCATCCGCAACGTGGACCGCAGCTTCGCCGCATTGGATGTGCTGTTTGCTGAGGCCGAGACAAATTGGTCCAAATACATAGGTCGCGATTTGGGTATCTTCAAGCTCTCGACAACTGCCAATTACGTGCGGGCGGGATCGAAATCACTGACCTCGACCGCAGGCGTCAAGACGTCGCTGGCCGCGAACGAGTTGAATCTGGCTTACGAGGCAGACTTGCAGAAGAGTTCTTCAGTAGACCGCAGTTCTGCACTCGTCAGATTTTTTCGCGACCAGGCACTCGGTGCTTGGGGAAGCCTGACACTCAACTTGCCGGTTGATGCCGGTTACAGATTCCCGCTGAAAAAAAATCCTGCCGAGCGTAAGGGCGACGTCTCGCTGACTCCAAGCTTGAATTATGCCATTAACAAGAGAAGTTCTTTCAAGTTGAGCAATAAGGTTCTCGGCGAGCGCACATCCTCGCAACTGCTTGAGAAGCCACAGTACGTCCTCAGAAATACGGCAGGGCTTGGTTTGACTTTCAGTCTGCAGCCTTACCTGACGGTGAGTTCGAGCGGCTCGTTCGAATGGGAACGTAACATTAAGACTCAGTCGGTGGTGCAAAAAGGAGTAGTCACGATTTCACTGCTGGGAATTCTCTAATTCAGCTCAGCACTGAACGTACCCGCTTGCTGAATTCGCGGACCGCTTCCTGCACACTCAACCCCGCGTCCATCGACCTGCGAACTTCCATGGCCTGCAGGAGGTCATTCATCACTTCGCAGGGGTCTTGCTTGTCCGAGCACTCGCAGCGACCGTTTGTCTCAAGTTCATTAACGTAGGCATTGAGCTCGTCAACGGTGTATTTTTGCGCGAGCTCGCGCATTGCTTTGAGATCCATCGGGGGTGTCCTTCAGATGCTGACGCCGTTCTCGGCAAGAAAGTTGCGCAGGCTCTCTTCACGAGTCGTGCACAGGGACGCGACTACACGGCCGTCTTTAACGAGGGCCAAGGTCGGCAGGTTCTGAATTTCCACAGCTTCTCGTGACTGTGGGTTTTTTTCCGCGTCTATCTTGAAGAGATCCATTTTGAATTCTTCGGCAACGCGGCGAAACATCGGCGCTGCCATGCGGCATGCACCGCACCAGCCGGCATAATAATCGACCAACGCGAGGCGGCTTGCGGCAACCGAGGCATTGAAATTGTCGTCCGACAATTCGACGAAATCAGTCATTTCTTACTCCCTAGATTTTCCGGACCGACGGGAGGCAACCTTCACCGAAAGAG
Organism: Pseudomonadota bacterium; assembly: GCA_041171905.1. Taxonomy (GTDB): domain Bacteria; phylum Bdellovibrionota_B; class Oligoflexia; order Silvanigrellales; family Silvanigrellaceae; genus RFOM01. The sequence goes on along the minus strand of JBEDKY010000233.1, from coordinate 3,056 downwards.
ATTTGCCTGCAGATGAACGCGACTTCCTGCGCGACACCTTGTCTTCGCGCGTGAGGCGTTCGTACTGACCAGTCCCCAACGATACAGGTATCTTAACACTCTGGCCTTTTGCCAAGCGAACGTTGGGTCGGATGCTGGGATTAGCTTTGAGCAGCGTCGAGAGGGAAATGCCGTAACGGCTCGCAATTTGATTGAGAGTCTCTTTTCGCTTCACACGGGCAACAATCTGCACCGAACGGGACGCCTGTGGAAGTGTGTCCACTGCTGCGATTGCTGCTGGATAGAAGCTTTCCGGTACGCGAAGCACATAGGGTGATTTTTCCTGAGCCGGCGGGGTCACGCCGAGCCGCAGCTCAGGGTTGATGCTTTCAAGAACCTTCAGGTCAACATTGATTGCAGAAGCAAGGTCGCTCAGGCGCACTGATTTTTCGAGCGCCAGCCCGCGTGTGCGCAGGGCTCTGCTGCCTTCGGAAACCTCAAATCCGAAACGAGTCGGATTCTTTGAGATGATCATCGCCGCGATGAGCTTGGGAACGTAGTTCCGCGTTTCGTTCGGCAGTCTGCGCGCTGCGGAAAGACCGAAGAATGATTTGTCCGGCTGTCCCCGCATGCTGCGTGAAACTCTGCCTTCTCCAGCGTTGTAGCTCGCTGCGGCCAAATGCCAGTCTCCGAACATGGTGTAAAGATACGTGAGATAACGCGCCGCAGCGACAGTCGCTTTTTCCGGATCACGCCGTTCATCGACGTAATCGTTCAGCTTAAGTCCGAAATTGCGTCCGGTCGCGCGCATGAACTGCCAAGTACCTGCGGCACGTGCAATCGAGGTTGCCTTGTTGTTGAATCCCGATTCAATCATCGCCAGATATATCAGGTCTTTGGGCAATCCGAATCGCTCAAGGACAGGCACTGACTGGGGGATGACGTCTTCCGCGCGTCTGAGCCACGTGACGAACGCACGGCGGCCGCGGGTTTGGAAGTATTGGATCCACTTGATCACGTCTTCGTTGATGACCACCGGGTAGTCGAAATCGAGGTTCGACAGAGTCGGGAGCAGCAACTTTGTATACTCTTCCGAGCGGGCGCTCTCGAGCGCCTTGCGCAAATGCGACGATTTTCTGAAGCTATCGCGATGGGCGCTGACAAACTGGTTGTCAAAGATGCGCTGCCACTCGTCCATGTAGACACTGCCTTCACAGAGCGCGAAGTGCCCCTCGATTCCTGATTGTTGCAGCAGCTGCGCGACCTCTTCGGGGCTTCGTGCAGAGTCGGCATCAAAAATCTCTTTATCCGCGTCGACTTCTGTTTCTTCAACGAGAGCCGAACCCTCGTCGCTGGTTTCCTCTTCATCCAGCACATCAGCTTGTGCTTTGAGTTGCTCCGAGGCTGACGTCTCGGTTGCCGTCGCGTTTGCGACGTTTTGCATGACACCTTCTGCAAGCTGTTTCGCTGCAGCGGAGTCGCCCGACAAAAGTGGACGGGCAGTCTGTTGGCTGAGTTGGTTGCGAGTTGTTGATTCTGTAATGGCCGTGTTTTGCCGTCTGGCGGCAGGTTGCACTTCGCTTTTCTCGGGAATTCGCTTCGCAGTGAGTGGTTGCGGCGTTAAATCAGTCCGCTCGAGCATAGAAAGCTGAGTTCCATCAAGCGACAGGCGCGGTGGGGTGCGATATAAACCTTGTGACTGACAAGCAACGGTCACAAACAAACTCAAAGCCAGTGCGACACCGTTGAGTTTTTTTTGTTGCTTGTTCTTCTTCGAATAAACAGTCACCCAAGTTCCCCCGAACGGAATTGAACCGCGTCAAAGACCCTCTTTGCTTAAAAATAGAGCATTGATTAGAGAGTGAAATACCGATGCCTCGTCTCCCACTTTACCGAGTTCGGCGCAACGGGAAACTTTTCTTGGGTAAAAAACTAGTGCATTGTGCACGCAAAGTTCACCCTGAGTTCTTCTAACGCTTCAGAATTGAAGAGTTTTACTTGGATGTATGGAGGCATTTTTGGTCGAAAATCTGACGCTTTCCAAGATGACTGTCCGCGCGCAAGGCATGTCTCAAGAGCAGTGGGATGACCTTCCGCGTCGTTTTGAAGCGAGAAATGGTGAATCGGCTCATTCACTAGCGATCCGTGCGTCCTATGAGTTAAACGGTCGCCCCATTGAGGCAGAGAGTCGAGTTTTGTTCCGACATGCCGGCAAGTTTTGTTGCACAATTTGTAATCGTTCTGCGAAGAAGCTTTTTGACGGCTGTTGTTACCCGTGTCTGCAAAGCTCGGCCCAAGCCGACCGGTGTGTCCTCAACCCAGTGGGTTGTCACTACAGCAAGGGTACATGCCGCGAACCGGCTTGGGGCGAGGAGTTTTGTTACCAGCCTCACTATGTCTATCTGGCTTTTACGGACAAGTTCAAAGTCGGAATCACCCGCAGTCAGCAGGTCCCCACCCGCTGGATTGATCAGGGTGCCACGATGGCCGTCTTGTTGGCCAAGGTTGGTTCACGGCATCAGGCAGGGGTCCTTGAAGCGTTCTTGTGTCGCACCTTTGCCGATAAAAGCCATTGGATGAAGATGCTTAAGTCGGCAAATCACAGGCCCAGCTTCGAGGAATTCAATGCGGTGCGCAGTGATGCGCTTGCCATGCTGGCGGCCGGGCTTGCCGATGGACACAGTGAGTCTTTGCGGATCGATCCCCCGAATGCGGCTCCGCGTGCTTCAGAAGTTGCTGTCCTCAATGAGGCAGTCGTCGCAGAAATAGAGTTTCCTTTTTGGAATCCCGTTCCCGAAAAAGTTGTTTCTTTGTCGCTCGACAAAACTCCGGCGCTTGATTCGCCCGTCTATGCAATCAAGGGGCAGTATCTCTTTCTTCGTGACGGAGTGCTCAACGTGCGCCGTCACGAAGGTTACGTTGTGAACTGTGCAGTTGGAAACGCGAACGGCCAAGATTGTGGAGGATAATTGATTCCAGTTCGTCGATGCCGATAGGCAGCAGACTCATGGAGAAGCGTCTTTTCATCAGCCGCCAGCGGGTCAGCCGGAGGATTGCTTCCCAGAGCAGGATGCGGA
>JBEDKY010000232.1:0-3688 GCA_041171905.1 Pseudomonadota bacterium | reverse complement strand
GATTGGTACTCATCCAAAACTTCGGAGTCAGCTTTGGGATACGTTTCTTCCTGCACGGATTGAGTGAATTCCTGCTCGGCTTTATTTTCTTCTGACTGCAAGACTTCTTCTTGCGCAAATTCTTGGCTCAATTCACCCAGGTTTGATTCATCCTCTCCAGTCATTTGCAGGTCTGCGCTCAGCGACGCCTCTTCAACCTCAATGGAGGCACTTTCAAGAAACTCATGTGCAGGTTTTGACTCTGCCTCTGTTGCTGCGTGGACATCATCTTGCGTCTCGGAGGGGGACACTGATGCGACAGGTGCAGGCGCTTCAACCACGGGTGACGGAGTGGAGGTCGATTGAACCGCCCTGCTCGCCTGGGTTGGAATGGGATCGGGTTTGGCAACCGGACGACCCATTGCGACTTGTTCTTGGGTCAGTGTGTTGAGCATCTTTGTGTGTTCGCTGAATGGGTCGATGCGCTGTAAAGAACGCACGCCATGGGCTTGCAGTCTTTGCACGTAGCGGACCTGGACTCGCCGCAGCGCCTGCTCGAATTGCGCGCTTGGTTTCATGCGCGCCAAACAACGTTCAAAACATTCTTCAGCGTCGTCGGTGTTGGCAAAGCCGCGACCGCACGCCGTGCAGGCAAAGTGGCCTGTCTGTCCGGACATCTGCCGTCCTGCAGGTGTCCGCAAACGCAGCTCGATAGTGCATCTGCCGAGGCAATCGAATGCGTTGTCCAGCTTTTCATGAAGTTTGCCACACAAACCGCACACGAAGCCGGCCCTGACTCGAAAAACCCTCGGTTCCCCTGGGCTCGACAAGGCACGCCTGTGCGCCAGCGGGGCAGCTGCTCCGGCTTTTCCAGAGTTTTTAGCTGGTTCCAACAGGGTCCTTAAGTCCTTGGGCATTGCAATTGCTCCCGCACTTCCTCGATCTCGCGATATATCGGTTGAATCGGTGCGGGGTTTATGAGTATTAATCCATCTGTGCGGAGTCGTTCGATTAATTTAAGTCCGCATTTGTTTTTTCAGGGGGCTCCGATGCCAGTTCTTACGATCAAAACAGACAAGAAAACGATTGAAGTTGAAAAAAACGCAGCGATCATTGATGTTTGCGAACATCACGACACCAGCATCCTGTTTGGCTGCCGCGATGGCGCCTGCGGCGCTTGCATGGTCCGCGTTGTTGAAAATCCGCAAAACCTGAGCTCCATGGAAGAACACGAGAAAGATTTCCTCGAAACAATGGCTGCCCGTGAAGACGAGCGGCTTGCGTGCCAGTGTCGCGTGCTGGGCGACTGCGTCATCGAAGTTTCTGAGTGATATGAGCTCGCGTATTTCCCTCCTGCGGGAGGGTTTTTCTTTTGAAAAATGGCACGGTGCCCGCAACGATTTTTTGCTGGCTGAGGTAAATGCACTCCGGGCGTCTCTCGAAGGTCCTCTGGAATCTTCAACACTCGAGAGTCTTGCCGTTGATTTTTGCGACCGGACTACCGGACTGGGTGCTGATGGCCTCGTCGTCTGGCAGGTCGACCCGGAATCTCAACTCTCGGCTGCGATTTGGAACAGCGATGGTTCGCGCGCCGGCACCTGTGGAAATGCCCTGCGTTGTTTGGCTGCTGCTGTGCTCTCGCGGGGACACTGGGACGGCTCTTCACCCCTGCCCGTCAGCGCACTCGAGCTTGACGACCGCCATGCGCCGCGCAGCCTGAATGTTTTTGCAACACTGCTGAGTTCACTGGTGACTCAAGAAGCCGCGGGGCTTTTTGAATCGTGCGTCGGCATGGGCGAGGTTTTGGAATACCGTGAACTGCCCAAGGCATCCTTGACCGATGCGGCATTCCTCGGCGGCACAGTCGCACAGGAATTGTTGCTGGCAGGGTTGCACAACGCAGCCTTCGTCAGACTCGCAAATCCGCATCTTGTTCTCGTGTTGAAAGCAGGCACCTTTCGCAAGTTGACCAGTGAACATTTCGCCGAGCTGGGACAACTCATGCAAAGCCAAGGCCTCTGCAGTGCGCTCGGTATTCCCTTGAGCAACATTGGTTTTGTCGGGCTCCCCGAAAATGCGGGGGGGGCTCCGTTGGATGCAATTGTTTACGAGCGTGGCGCCGGACTCACCCAGTGCTGCGGTTCGGGCGGCTGCGCTATGCAGGTGACCCTCGAAAAAACGAAAAACTCCCAAGCAGAATCTATTGGGAGTTTTGCAATGCCCGGGGGCGTGATTTCCATTCTCAACAGCGGCGGAACACTGCGCTTAAGCGGTCCTGCCCAGCGGATATGCAGGCTGACTCTGGGTTGAGCAGCCGCGAGCCGGTGCGCGAGAATCAATGGAACAAATTGTTTCTCAGCGACGGCCTCTTTCAAGCTCTTCTTGATATCTGAGTGAGTAGAGAACCCACGGTTGAACTTCCAGTCGGCGGAAACCAATGGGCTCCCCCGTTCCTTCGCACAATCCGAACGAGCCGTCGTTGGCTTCAATTTTCTTGAGAGCCTTTTCTACCAGATTGAGCTTGTGTCTGTCGTGCTCTGCCAGCTTCATCCCGACGTCCTGTGCTGTTTCCACAGAAGCAAGGTCAGCTTCATCTGCAAGGTCATCTCGGCTGATTTCGTACATGCCCTCAGCCTTACGCTCGCGAGACTTTTCATGAAGGCTCTCGCGCGTCTTCAGTAAGACCTCTTTGAGCCTCAGAACTTCATCAGGGGTGAGTTCTTGTGCTTCTTTCGAGACCTTTGCCGCCATATCAGCAACCTCCTGCTGCAATCATAGCCATGTTTCATTCATGTTCGGGACACTTTGGCACGTGTATATGCACCAGATCGACCTTATTGTAAACCTTCCTTTGGCTTGCTTAAGAATCGAGCTGTCCCCAAGTTACAGTATCTTAGGGACAGCGGCGTGCAAATTGCAAGGGGGGGGACGCTGGCTCAGTCGGCGATGCCGATTGCAGAGCCAGCTTCGAGCGCATGGACTCTGATGTTGTCGCGGAAGTTGCTGCGCAGTTCGATCATCGACTTGAACCTGCCGGCATTGCGGCTCTGGATCACAAATCCGTCGGGAGTACGTGCGCGTCCTTCGATGAGCGCATCGCTGAAGTCGACGTATTGCATTTTGCGACCGCGGGCATCGCGTTTCACTTTCATTTCAGCCGCATTTTCAATGCCGGTCTGGCCCGCCGCAGATGACACCGCCGGAGTTTCAGCGCGCGCTACGGTCGCACGCAGGACAAGCACGACAGCCACCGAGACAAGCACCAGGCGCAGCCAAATCAATCCCACATCCAAAAGAGTGGTCGGACGCTGATTGCAGTTTGTTGTTTTCATTTGATGCTCTCCTCCATTTTTTGCAGCTCCGAGGAACTCCCCTGCGAGGCATTCCCGGAGATATCGCCCGCTGCAGCGGCTGGGGTTTCAGCCATTTCACGGAGATTTTCATCGGTCAGGCGCTTTTCCTGACCTGCCATCAGCCTGCGCAATTCCTGCCGCATTCCGACTGCAGTTTCGATGCTGCGCCGATCGGCCGAACGCAAGGCAAGTGTGCGTTCCACGTAGCGGCTGGCCTTTTTGTAATCCTTGAGTCGCTCGCGCGAGATCAGCGCAAGATTCTCAAGCACCAGAGCATTGTCGCCGGTCTTTTTGAGAATCGCTTCGAGAGCGGTGATGGCGTCGTCATGCGAGCCCTCGGCGCTCAGCACCAGAGC
>JBEDKY010000231.1:0-4422 GCA_041171905.1 Pseudomonadota bacterium | reverse complement strand
TGCTCGAAATTGGCGTTGTGCTGCTCGCAAATCTTGGCTTTGCAGCCCTCACCCAAACCGATGTCATTTACAGCAACCGCTCATTCCCAAGCGATGTAGCTGCTTCGTTTGCAGCAACGGTGATGCTCGCCAAGGCGCTGACCTACATTCCTACGGCGTTGACCATCGTCCTCTTTCCACGTGTCACACAGCTTGCGCAGAGTCACCATTCGGGGCCCGAGCTCAATCGATTGGTCTTGCGCTCGATGGCTGTCACTGTTGTTGTGTTGCTCGCAGGCGTTGCCGTGCTGGGGCAATTTGAATCGCTGATTCACTCAATCGTTTTTGCTGGCAAGTTTAAATATTTTGAAGAGCACTTGCCGCTCGCGGCGTGGGTTTATTTACCAAGTGCGCTTGCGCTTCCTTTGCTACAAATTCTCATCGCCCTGCGCTCGCGTCTTGTCTGGCTTGCGCCGTGTGTGTCTGCATTGGGGCTTGTGATTATTTTGTGGATGCGTCCGCTGGATGCACGCGGACTTCTGTTGGCGATTGGGGCCACCTCAACGGTGTCGCTTGTGGGTTTGGCTGCAGCGCTGTGGGCGCGATTGAGTGTTTCGCGCTCGGCGGCAGAGGACGAATTTCAGTCAGCGTGATTTCAAAATTTCGGCGACTCTCTTGGGTGTCAGGTTGAGCAGTGTTGCAATCGCCTCGGGTGTTTGACCAGTGGATGCGAGTGCGCGCACGGCAGCTGACATCGCGGCATCGATCTCACGTTGAGCTTCCAGTTTGGCCTCTTGTCGACCTGGAGTGGTGCCTGATTGAGGGGGTTACATCATTCTGCACTTGGAATTTTTAAACTCTGCGGCATTTGCAGAATCATTGTGGATAAGCAGCGAGTCGAGTGGGAATGTCTGCTCAGTTCAACGGACAGGCTTCCGACGGCTGAACCATTTCTATCCATTAAAAGCATCTTTCTTTCGGTATTTTGACAACTTATCCTTAGACATGTAAAAATCATCAATCGATTGAAGATTTTTACTCAATACTCAGAAGATTTGGTCGATATCATGTTTTACCGCAATATATTCAGTGAATTACTTCACAGAATGAAGAACAGACCGCAGCGTATGCAAGTCCTCATCGGGCCCCGCCAAACGGGCAAAAGCACATTGGCCCGCCAGCTGCGCGACTCGCTGAACCTACCCACACACATGGCCAGTGCCGATGCAGTCGGCACTGCGCACTCCTCGTGGATCCAACAAAACTGGGAGACGGCGCGATCACTGGCCAAAGGTTCACAGGGCGGAGCCCTTCTGGTTCTCGATGAAATCCAAAAAATTCCACAGTGGTCTGAGCACGTCAAGAAACTCTGGGACGAAGAAACAGAATTGACGCAACCACTGCGGGTCCTCTTGCTTGGCTCTTCGCCCCTGCTGATGAACAAGGGGCTGACCGAAAGCCTCGCCGGACGCTTTGAGATCATTCCGGTGACACACTGGAGTTTCTCGGAAATGCAAAATGCATTTCAATATTCTCTTGAGCAGTACGTCGTGTTTGGCGGTTATCCGGGGGCAGCGGAGTTCATCACCGATAACGATCGGTGGTCCAGATATATTCTCGATTCACTCGTCGAGACAACCATATCTCGAGACATTTTTCTCATGTCCAGAATCGACAAACCCGCTCTGTTCCGACAACTATTTGAGCTTGGCTGTCAGCATTCAGGTCATATCCTCTCCTACCAAAAAATGCTGGGCCAACTTCAAGATGCCGGTAACTCGACGACGCTTGCGGGATACCTGAAACTTCTTGAAGGTGCGGGTCTCGTCTGCGGTCTACAAAAGTTCGGCTCGGATGTCGTTCGAAAAAAGGCATCGAGTCCAAAACTACAGGTCTTCAACAATGCTCTGCTGACCGCTTGGAATGTTCGAAGTCCTGCAGATTGGAAACAAGACACCGAGGTTTGGGGTCAGCTGGTCGAGAGCGCTGTGGGTGCTCATCTCGTCAATCAGGCAAGACTCATACGCGCTGAAATCTTCTATTGGAATGATGGCTCTAAGGAAGTTGATTTTGTGATTCCATTTCGAGACAAAATCATAGCAATCGAAGTCAAAAGCGGACGACGGTCGAGAAAAATATCCGGCCTGACCGAATTCCTGAAATTCAATCCAAGGGCTAAACCTCTGCTTGTCGGCACCGGTGGAATGCCGCTGGAAGAATTTTTCACCCGTTCAATCGATCAGCTTTTCTGAGTGATCCCATGCCCCCCCAGCGCGGGGTTCTTTCGCTCCCCGAATCCATTCAGCACGTTGTTATCGATGAAGTTCAAAAACTCCCAAAACTTCTCGCAGGAAGAACTGCTCTGCGGCACATTTTTCCGCTCACCTGGGAAGAACTCGGGGAGGCGTTCGAAGAGGAAGCAGTTCTGCGATTGGGCACTCTTCCTCGCAAAGTCCCTGCACGCCAGGGGTCGCGTTGAATTCATCTGGACATTGAGAAGGGCAGTTCCTCGCTGGGAGTGGAATGCCAAACTCAAGAGGAATATCAAACCCCGCCCAGTTTATCCCGCACATCATAAAGCGGTCTGCCTTGAGTCTCTTCATAAACCTTGCGTAGATAAAGGCTCATTACTCCAAGAACAGTGAGCGTAATGCCTGTGAGAATCACATTGCCCACAACAACAAAAGCAAGGCTCGTAAAACCCTTCTCATTGGAAAGAAGGAATTTGTCGGTCACCATGAAAAACAAGACGAACGAACTGAGGCTCGAAATAATCAGCCCCAAATAAACAATCACAAGCAGCGGATAGGTTGAATTTCCAATCACGCTGTTCAGCGCCAAACCGGCCAGCTTTCGATAGCTGTAATTCGCCTCGCCGTGCAGACGCTCGCCTTCCTCGAACGCCAAATAGGTTTTCTTGAAACCCATCCAGTCGATCAAACCGCGAAAGATGCGCTGACGCTCATCAATGCTCGCCCATGACGTCCGCAAGCCGTTTGCTCTTTTCCGGATGACCGTAGACAGAGTCAAGACCGCCGGAACGCCAGAGCAAGTTCAGCAGGCACTGCAGGAGGCCTTACCCGAGGTGGAAAGGTCGCTTGCGAGCGTCAATGGGCTGATTTCGGATGTGCTCAACGTGGGTGGTGAATTCAGCCTCGTGCTCAAGCCCGTGCGCTTGGCACCCATCGTTGACGAGGTCATCGACGAGCTGCGGAAGCTCCACCCCACTCGTACCCTGAGAGTCCAAACCGACATCCTGCCCGAAACGTGGGTTGAGGCCGATGACACTCGGCTGCCACGTGTGTTTCTCAACATACTTTCCAACGCCATTGAGGCCGTCACTACAACTGAAGTTGATTTGTGGGTTAATGCCCAAGGGAATGTTGCCATAATAGACGCTGATGGAAACAACATTGAAGTACGCGTGGGCAACGCAGGCAGCTTCATTCCTCCGGACGCATGCGAAAAGCTGTTCGACCTCTTTTACACCAGTGGTAAGAAGGGCGGCACGGGACTGGGGTTGGCGATCGTCAGGAAGATTATCGAGGGCCATGGCGGCCATGTGAAGTGCCAGAGCGAGCGCACGGCAGATGCCCCACAGGGTAAAGTTGAGTTTGTTGTTACGCTGAGGGCAACGGTTCAGCCAGAACCCGACACTGTTGAGCCTCAAGCACAACAGCCCTCGCTGACTGCCGATACTGAAAGCTTTGCAATCGCTGCACAAGCGCAACCGCAGCTTCCAAAGGTCATCTTTCTCGATGACTCACCCCTTGCACGCTGGGCTTGGGAAACAAAGCTCAAAGGAAAGGTCGACCTGTTGGTCTTGAACGGCCCCAAGGCGTTCTGGACAAAAGTCGGCGACAGCTCAGTTAGTCTGAGTGAAATTCACACCATCATCACCGACCACTATTTTGCGCCCGATGAAAAGATGACTGGCTTGGAATTTGCGTCCGAGCTTCGAGTGAGGGAATTCAAAGGCCGCATTCTCTTGGCTTCCAACGGTGAATTCACTGCCAACGAGCTCGCCGGCATTGTGGATAAAATTGTGGATAAGCAGCCGGCTGAGTGGGAAAATCTCGAAACTTGACTTGTCGGGCTATCGAGCAGAATCTGGATTGAGTGTCGTAAATTGAGGTGAAATCCGACTCATGTTCCAGAGGCTATCTAAATTATCGAAAACAAATAGTTTTTTTCTCTTTGGCGCACGCGGTACGGGCAAATCAACGCTCTTAAAAGGCCTGTTTGACCCCGACGACTGTCTTTGGATCGACTTGCTCGTGCCCGAACTTGAAGCTCAGCTCATTCTTCAGCCATCGCGGCTACGAGAGCTCTGGAAGAAAGACAAAAAGCCTTGGATTGTCATTGATGAAGTTCAAAAGGTTCCCAAACTTTTGGACGTTGTGCACTCCATGATCGAAAATGAAAAGGTCTTGTTTGCACTCA
>JBEDKY010000230.1:0-4019 GCA_041171905.1 Pseudomonadota bacterium | reverse complement strand
CGCACATCTGCGCGGGGTGATCCTGATGAGGCAGTATCTTGGTGCGCAAATCCGTTATTTTGTGAATCTCTCCAGCAACGCGCAACAGCCTCTGACCATCGATATTCCCGTTTCAGCGAGTCAGCCTTTGGACGCAGGAACGGCGGTGGAACTCGCCGTCACTGCTGCAAAGCTGCCTTTTTTCTGGCGGAGCCACGTTTAATGAGGTGGACAGGACTTCCGGCAAAACTGTGGATAGTCCTTTTTGTCATGCTGCCGTTTCTGTGGCTGCTTCTCCTGAGCCTTCAGCAAAACACCTATGGAAACACGAGCGATGCCCTTGGCCTGAGTCAGTTTGGCAGGGCGCTGAGCCCACCCTACTCCGGCATCATCATATCGAGTGTCGTCAATTCGCTGATTGCGGCCTTAGCCGTCCTTTTGACCGCAATCCCAATCACCTGGCATATCTCGCGACAATCACGGAAACGACAAAATTTTTGGCTGGCCTTCTTCTGCATTCCACTCGGCATCAACTTCGTTGTACGAATTTATGCGTGGTTTGTGCTTATCCGTCCTGAGGGAATGCTCACTCAATTTTTGAGTGCTGTAGGATACGCCAGCCCTTTGGCGAGCAGTCCCGCGGGTGTGTTCATAAGTCTTTACTACGGATATTTACCACTCATCATTCTGCCACTGTTCAGTGTCTTTGAACGGCTCGACCAAAATCAACTGGACGCGGCCACTGATTTGGGAGCATCTTTGTTCCAGCGCTGGAGCAAAATTGTTTTGCCCGAAATCATCCCGGGACTGATTGCCAGCTTCATTTTCGTTTTCGTGCCCATGTTGGGTGAATACCTGATTCCTCGCATGATTGGCGGAGGCTTGGTGGCAACGCTGGGAACACAAATTGAAAGCCAGTTCCTCGGCAGTACACGTCCCAACTGGCCGTTTGGAGCTGCACTCAGCGTCTGCCTGCTCTCATGTGCATTTTTGACAATATTCATCGCAGTAAAAGTGCTCTCACGCCGCGGCACAGGACAAAAATCAACATGGTCTCTTCTACAAATCCATTGAACAGCAGACTGCTCGCCGGCTGGAGCATTTGTGTCTTGTTTCTGCTCTATCTGCCGATAGCAGCTCTGTTTGTTTACGGTTTCAATGCAGGTGCCTTCGCTCTTCGCTGGGAAGGATTTTCATTGCGCTGGTATGCGGAGGCACTTGCCAACGAGGCTTTGCTCTCCGCACTTTTCAACAGTCTCGCAGTAGCAATGATAAGTTCACTGCTGGCCGTTTTGCTCGGTTTTTTGTACGCATTCTGGGCGCACCGCATTGCAGGGCGGCGACTTGCGGGCGCGTCCGACTCGCTCATCAGTCTTCCACTCTTCATTCCGGAGATTGTGATTGCGATTGGGCTTCTCGTAATGACAGTGCGAGTTTTCCGACCAACAGCTTTGCAACTTGGAATTCCATTGTCATCGCTCACCGCAGTTGTTCTCGGGCACACCACTCTGGCACTTGGTTACGCGGCACTCATATTACGCACCCGATTCAAAAATTATGACGTCCAACAGGAGCTCGCAGCCCGAGATTTGGGAGCCAGCCGCTGGGACATTTTTCAGCATGTGCTGATGCCGCAAATTGCGCCCGCGCTTGCCGCGGCTGCCTGCATTTCATTCGCAATCTCTTTGGACGACTTCTATGTCAGTTACTTTCTATCGACCGGAGGCAGTTCCTTGCAAACCTTGCCACTCTACATTTGGTCACTTCAGGGCCGCAGAGCGATGACACCAGAAATCAACGTGGTATCATCCATCCTACTGTTTATAGCGCTTGGATTTTTTGCAATGGGGCTTTTCCTCAATCGGAAGACGAATTGAGCGAACTCACGCTGAAAGGAATTTTTGAATGAAGAAGATATTGACAGTTGCCATCGGCGCGGGAGTCGCGGCAGTTGCGGCGCTGACCTACATGCAGAACAACTCGGCAGGATCCAAGAAAACTCTGCGTCTTTACGTCTGGACCGACTATATTGACAAAGAGATAATTAAAGAATTCGAGGCAAAATACTCCGTAAAAGTCATCGAGGAGAATTTTCCTTCCAATGAAGTGATGATTTCAAAACTCAAGGCCGGCGGTGGCGGATACGATGTCATCGTGCCGTCTGATTATATGATCACCACAATGCGGCAGGACAATCTTTTGATGAAACTGCCAAAGGAAAAGATTCCGAATTTGTCGCATCTTGCTGAGCAGTTCCGCGGCGTAGGCTATGACCCGCAACTTGAGTACACCGTGCCTTATATGTGGGGTACGACTGGCTTTGCATATAACTCAGCAAAAATCAGCAATCCTCCAAAAACGTGGAAGGAGTTTTTTGATCCGGCTTTCAGTCAGCCGGCAGCAAAACGGCTGAGTCTGCTCGACGATCCACGCGAAGTCTTGGGGGCGGCGCTCAAGTCAAACGGCCACTCACTCAACTCAACTGTCAGCGAGGAGCTTGCCCTCGCCAAGCAAAAGGTCGTCGCCCTCAAGCCACTGATCAGCCGCTTTGACACAATGAGTTACAAAGATTTGCTCGCCTCCGGTGACCTCTGGATGGCTCAGGCCTACAGCGGCGACGTAGTGAAGATGCAAAAAACCAACCCCGAATTGCGCTACGTGATACCTGAAGACGGTGCAACGCTCTGGGTAGACAATCTTGCAATACCAACAGGCGCACCCAACGCCGCGCTCGCAGCGGAATTCATCAACTTCGTTATGACTCCCGAAATTAACCAACGCATCGCGCTGTCTATCCACTATGCGACAACGAATCAGTCCGCGCGCGACCTGCTTCCCGCCAGTGAGCTTGGCAACGCCGCTATTTACCCACCGAAAGAGGTCGAGAGCCGTCTTGAGCTGTTGACTGATTTGGGTTCGGCAAGCGAACAAATTGATACCGTCTGGGCCGAGGTCAGAAGTGAAACTGAAAACACACAGCCTGAGTCTCCGACAGCTCGGAAGGAATGAACAGCGACACAGAAAAGCTTGACCGCACCGGCTGGAAAGAAGGCTCAAATGAAAACGCTGATCAACGAACTGTTCGGCAAACAAAGCGAAAATCAAGTCGTGGTTCCATGGGACGCCTGGTTCAAGGCATTTACCTCGGTCCCGCGGCATCTGTCTCATTTGTCGCCGGCGATGAATTTTGAAACCTTTTCACGCCATGCCACCAACGCAATCTGTCAGGGTCTCATCCAATTGCAGCCTGTTGCGGCGCATCTGCACATCGACGTCAGCGTGTCGCACCTCTGGTTGCCTGACCCCACATTTAAGATCGATGTATTTTACCGACTGCAAAACAGGGTGCTGATGCCCAGCCAGACGCGACCCGTTGAAACATCACGTGAAGAACTCTTTCGCACCCACGTCATCATCCCTTTCGAACTTCACAAACACGCAATTGAAATCTTGGTCTACCACAAAGAACAACCCTCTCCAGCAAGCCAACAACTCGTCACACAGATCACTGAATCGTTTAGCACTGCGGTGACTCAGGCGATGAGCCTGCGCGGAGAACACATGCTGTTCAAAGAGATTTGGGAAAAACAAGCTGAAAATGTCCTGGGCAGAAGACTCGGGGGCGCAATTTACCAAGCGCAGTCGCCGTTTGTTTTTGCCCAAACCCTGCGCGGATTCAGCATGCCCAGCAGCAATGATTCCAGCGAGCATCTTTTTCTCCATCACAATCCCACACTCGACCTCTACCGCTTCATTTTTCTCAAGATAAACACCCGCGACAATCTCAAATCGTCTTCACGGACAATTGCTTTGGTTTCGAGTTTGGCTGCGCAATTGCGCTTCTTTGAACACACATCTGCCCTGACGTCGTTTTCGGACCTCATCCAGTATTTTTCGCAGTGCATTTCCAGTTTGGCGCATCTACTGACCGAAAACGACGAAATCTGTTTCACCATTGGCGAGCTCGCGCGCAAATCAGGACTTGCCAAGTGGCACTGCGCCGGAATGCCGGTTCCGCTGCTTTTCGGAAATCTTTTGGA
>JBEDKY010000229.1:0-10010 GCA_041171905.1 Pseudomonadota bacterium | reverse complement strand
GTACAAGGCATTTGACAACAATGGCGGGTTCGAAAAGCATTTGGAAGTCAAACCACCCAACATGCTCATGATGGTCTTTGCCTTTGGCCTTCTTCACGGCTTCGGCCTGTCCACACGCCTGCAGCAACTTCCTTTGGGCGACGAAAACCTTGGCATGCTCTTCAGGATTCTCAGCTTCAACCTTGGAGTTGAAGTCGGCCAAATCATCGCACTGAGCGTAATGGTCTTGGCACTATCCGGCTGGCGAAAGCGTGAGTCCTTCAAAAAATTCAGCTACGCTGCGAATGTCGCACTCATGTATGCAGGTATTTTTCTGCTGTTCATGCAAATGCATGGATACTGGCACGATTCGCATCCCGATGATTTTCGCTTTCCTGAAGCAGAACATCGTCATGCCCACGAAGACATGGCCATTGAAAATGAACAAAAGGAGTCAGGTCGTGAAAACTTGGAATAAATTGAATCGAACAGGCGCTCTGTTTTTCACTGCAGTTGCAGGTTGGACTTTAGCGCCGCTTCACAGCACTGTAGCGTTTGCGGATGCCGGCGGGTCCTGTCATTTTCACGGACGCAAAGAGGCGACCGAAGAAACCGTCATTCGCTGTTCCGCCCACCACCGCACCCGCCTCTCGAGCAAAGGTAAAATCGATGCTTCGTGGGTTAACTTGAGTCACGAATCGATCACAAAGGTGACAAATCCAAAGGGCAAGCAAGAGTGGCAAGTTGTTTTTAGCAACCCCACTTCTTCCGATGATGCAAAAAAGAAACTGTTCATGTTTTTTGCGCTGAACGGAAACTTTTTGGCGGCTAATCACACTGGCAAATAAGAAAAATTCTCGGACTGCTCTGCTACCGGAATTCAAAACAAGACGTCTGAATGTTCCACGCAGGAAGCTTTTGTGAAAACACCCTTTCACAGGCTCCACCCGCTGCTGCTCCTGCACACACCATCAACGGAATAAGATGCTCTTCGCGGGGATGCGCCGCGCGCGCAGAAGGAGCCTCGCTCCAGCGCAGGAGTCGCTCACGACGCTCTTCTGGTGACGACACGCAGAGTGACTCAAATAGCCATTTATCGAAAACCTCAGAGACTCCTGTTCTGTCTGGAATTGCCCGCAGATTATGATAACTGAAGCCGCTCCCCACAATGAGAACATCCTCTTCTCGCAAAGGACTCAACGCTTCGCCGAGGCGCAGATGTTGCGCTGGGCTCAGATCAGAGCGCAATGAAACTTGAATCACGGGAACATCGGCCTGTGGAAATGCAATGAGCAGGGGAACGTAAACGCCGTGATCATACCCACGGGACGCATCCAGCCGGCATTCAATTGATTGAGCATTCAATAAAGCCGAAATTCGTTCTGCCAATGCAGGGTCACCCTTGGCCGGATACTGCAGTTTATAAGTGTGCGGCGGAAAGCCGCTGTAGTCGTAGATCATCACCGGCTTCGCCGTACTTTGAACTGTGAAGACAGCTTCTTCCCAATGAGCAGAGATGACGACGATGACAGAAGGCCGCCGTGGAAGGCGACGCGGAAGCTCTTCAAAAAAACCCTTTAAACCGTGAAACAAATCGGGAGGATTCCAGTCCATCCAAAAGCATGGTCCACCGCCGTGTGAAACAAAGTAGGTTGGAAACTGACTGGACATAACATCACTCCTGTCACTGGGCTTTCCTTCAAGGCGAGTGCCACGGCCAAAATTTACTTTTTGGCCTGTGATTGCGCAGCAACCGCCTGCAGGTTCAACTCAATCGTCACTTCATCACCGACCGTTGGTCCTGCCTCGACCATCATATTCCAAACCAGACCAAAGTCTTTCCGATTAATCTTTGTTTTGCCTTTGAATGCGACCTTCCGATTGCCATAGCCATCGGTCACCTGACCCAGATACACTGAATCAAAACTGACCCTTTTTTTAATCCCTCTTATCGTGAGGTCACCCACGATTTTGAAACCCTCAGGCGTTCCACTGATGGAACTGGAATCAAATGACATCTTCGGATACTTTTGTGCATCAAAGAAATCTGGACTCTTGAGGTGATCGTCGCGCTTTGCGACACCGGTATCAACAGAAGAGACATCAACCTGAGTTGACACCTTCGACTTGGCGAAATTCTCCTCGATCTGCACTTTTCCCTCAAAAACCTTAAAATTTCCTTGAACGCTCGAAATCACCAAATGCGGCACCTCGAATCCCACTCTCGAGTGGGTCGGGTCGATTTGATATTGGCCAGCCGCCGGCTTCCCTTTTGCAAGTGCAACAGGTGACATAGCTGTTGAAACAGAAATCGCAGCAAGAATGATTGAATTCTTCATGGGTGTCTCCTCTTTGGTTGTCGACCATCGACATTGAGATCATCGTTCATTTTTAAAATTTGATAAGATAGAATAAAGCAAAAAGATTGTTCGCCTGTTCGAACAATCGAAAAATGCGGAGTTTTGTGTGATAGATCTCAATCGCAGTTGGATGTTTCTGGAAGTGGCACGGAGTGGCAGTTTCACGGCAGCGGCCAAAACGCTTGGCATACCGAAATCAACCTTAAGCGAGAAAATCACAGCCCTTGAGGAGTCACTTGGAACGACACTCATCGTGCGCACCACGAGGTCGCTGAGGCTCACTGATGCAGGACACGTCTATGCGCGGATGATCTCGGTCGGACTCGAACAAATTTTACTCGCCAAAGATGAAATTGGCCGCCATAAAAACATTCCGAGTGGAAAAATTAAGGTTTCTCTTCTGCCAAATCTCGCAAACTCACAGTTTCCCGAGAAACTCGCCGGATTCTTGAATGCCTATCCGGATGTGACTCTCGAACTCGACTTCTCGGACAGAGTTGTCAATATTCTTGAAGAGGGCTTCGATATCTGCGTGCGCGCAGGGCACTCGGAGGATTCGTCATTGCGGTCCAAGAGAATCCGCCGTGACCGTTCAATATTGGTCTGCAGTCAGGACTATGCCAAGAGAGCTGGAGTTCCCGCAACTATTACCGAGCTGAGAAATCATAAGCTGGTCAATTGGAACTCAGAAACTTCCATTTGGGATTTGGAACATCAGGGGCGGCAGAGGGCAAAAATCAAAGTTAAGAGCCGCCTATTTGCCAACAATGTTGAAGCCGTGATGAAGATCGTCTCCGGCGGATTCGGAATCGCACTTCTCCCGAGTGAGATCTGCACAGAACTGCTTCAAAGGAAGCAATTGGTTCAGGTCTTGCCCCAGTGGGGAAGCAAGGAGTTCTTCGTCTACATTGTTTATCCGGCACAAAAGCAGGAAGCAGCTAAACTGAAGGCATTCATGCCGTGGCTCGAACGCGCCTTGAAAAACATCTGACGCACGCGGTGCCGGGTCTTGTGCACGGATCAGAGTAACTTCGATCTGTATAACCGCGGCCTCGTGCAGCCCTGAAATTTTTTAAAAGATCGCTACCTGCGCTCCCGATGCGGAGAACGCTGAGCCTGCCTTTGTACCTGAGGGCGTCCTCTGCCGTTCTGCTGAACCGGAGGTCTGGCATTGGAGTTCTGTGCGGCAGGTGAATGAAAAGGCTGTTCCAGATTTACGAAGATCGACTTCTTGATGACCTTTTCGATTTGCCGCAAATAGGCAATTTCTTCTGCATCACAAAACGAAATCGCCACACCGGATGTCCCCGCGCGCGCCGTACGGCCAATGCGGTGAACGTAGGTTTCAGGTTCATTCGGCAATTCAAAATTGATGACGTGGGAAATGTTATCGACGTCGATCCCGCGCGCCGCGATATCGGTGGCTATCAACGCACGCAGTTGTCCGGCTTTAAAATCGTTCAGAGCATTCTGCCTTGCCGACTGTGATTTATTCCCATGAATCGCGCGCGATGGAACTCCCGCCTTGTCGAGGAACTCCGCAACTTTGTTTGCACCATGCTTGGTTCGGGTGAAAATGATCACGCGTTTGAAAGCTCTGTCTGCAAACAAGTGCACCAGAAGCTCGCGCTTATTTCCTTTGTCGACGAACATGATGCTCTGATTGATGAGCTCCGCCGTGGTGGATGGCGGAGTGACAGCAACCTTGACCGGATTGACGAGAATCGAATTGACCAACCTTTCCATTTCCGGAGGCATGCTCGCCGAGAACAGTAGATTGTGTCTTTGTTTTGGCAACAGAGCGAGAATTTTGCGGATGTCATGGATAAAGCCCATGTCCAGCATACGATCTGCCTCGTCGAGGACAAACGCCTCAACACCAGCGAGAGAAACGTGCCCCTGATTGAGGAGGTCAAGGAGGCGCCCCGGAGTCGCAACGAGCACGTCTGCGCCGGTACTCAAGGTATGCACTTGAGGCACCTGACTCACACCGCCAAATGCCAATGCCAGTTTGATTTTGAGGGATTCCCCGTATGTCTGAAAACTCTCATGCACCTGAATGGCAAGCTCACGAGTTGGAGCAAGTACAAGCACACGCACGTGCCTGGCGACCCTGCGCTTCTGATTTTGTGCAAGAATCTGCAAAAGAGGCAAAGAAAATGCAGCCGTCTTTCCAGTCCCCGTCTGAGCGATTCCGAGCAAATCTCTTCCCTCAAGCAAATGGGGAATGACTTTGACCTGAATTGGAGTTGGCTTGCTGTAGCCACTGCGCTCCACAGACTTGAGCAAGGGCTCTATGAGTTTTAGTTCTGCAAAAGTTTCAATCGTATTCAAAAAAATCCTCTTCTTCAAAAAATAGTGCGTCGTTAATCAGCGTGAACGCACAATGAGCGTCTCAAAATTAAAACCCGCGTCCGCGCGGCGCTGTCAGGACCTGCGCCTCCGTAGCCTTCACAGGCAGGTTTTTTATCTTCCGTCCCATAAGCTTTGTCATAACAGTGCGGGCCAGACTTTGCGATACCTCGATATGCGTGAAATGGTCGAAAATAAAGATTCCACCAACGTCTTCACGGGTCAGGCCGATATCTTTGGTCAGCGCTCCGAGAAAATCGCCCGGACGCAATTTGCTCGACTTGCCGCGGTTCACGTGAATTTTAACGAAGCTACGTACCGTCGACTGCGCGGCGGCATCCACGGAATTTAATACGAACGAGGTCAATTTTATCTCTGTTCCATTCAGGATATCCTGCAGAAAATTTGCCGATTGAGGCGTGCACAAGTTCAATGTCCAGCCACTTTTTCCCGCACGTCCGGAGCGACCCGAACGGTGGAGATACTCCTGCTGAGTTGATGGAAGCTCGTAATTGATGACAACCGACAAATCACAAACATCAATTCCCCGAGATGCGAGGTTGGTGGCCACAAGGTACTGCACGCCACCCGATTTAAAACGGCGCATCATCGTCGAGCGTTCAATTTGTCCAAGTTCACCGGAAAGACCAACGGCAGAAATGCCTGACTCCTGCAAAAACTCAGTGACCCTCTGCACCGACTCACGGGTCTGACAAAATATGATTCCAGAAAGCTCGGGTCTCGCAATCTGGCGCAATAAATCGCCAAGCGCGCTCAAACGATCTTGTCCGCTCTTGAGAATGACTTTCTCGTGCTTGACGATGGCCACTTCCGCATCAATTGATGCCAGTGGAGCTTGTACGACGGGGCGCACATCGATTCTTTGTCCACGGTGCACCAAGCGATTTTGCAGGCGGCTTTGCCCTTCGGACTCGGTGGCAGAGAAAAGAGCCGCCTGAATCTTGTTGGGCAGATGATCGCAAATAGATTTCACCTGAGCTTCGAATCCCATTCCAACCATAACATCGGCTTCGTCCAAAACAATCGCACGCAAGCCCGAAGTCTTGAGAATCTCTTGTTCGATGAGTTCAAGCGCACGCCCAGGTGTTGCGACAACAACGTTGGGATTCTTCAGTATCTCCGCTTTTTGAGTTTCGGCTTTTTGGCCACCAAACACGGTGCGAACCTGAATACTGCGCTCGCCTGCCTTGGGAAGAAGAGTCGCAACTCGTGTGGCAACCTGCGCAATTTGCGTACCGAGCTCGCGCGTCGGCGCTAGAATGAGAAGTTGTGTCTCGCAGACCTCAGCATCCAGTCGCTCCATCAGCGGAATCAAAAAGGCCAATGTCTTGCCGGAACCTGTCGGCGACAACGCCAGAACGGAATGACCCGCAGAGAGAACTGGAATGGCGGCACTCTGGATAGGTGTCGACGCGCTGAATCCCATTTCTGTCAAAACGGAGTGAATCTGTGATTCGTTGCAAGTTTCTATTGTCATTGGATTTCCTAAAGGCTGAACGTCCACTTGAGGGGTGTAGGAAGTTTTCCAACGAAAAGATACGCTTATTTCAACCGGGACGGACACACTTGCAAAAGCGTTGCGATTTTAATGTGCAGAATAATAAACCGAAAATTCAAATCAAGGCCTCAACGAGTTATTAATATTGAAGTAAATTAATATCTCAATATTCAGAATTATTCCACCAATATCCTATCTAACAGAAATGGCACCCGGCGGAGCAATTTAATCCGCGCAGACCGCCTCAAATGAAATCTTGTCTTCCCAGCGGCCAAACATGACGCCATGGCGCTTGCTGTAGTCAAAACGGAGAACTTTTGTGTTCTGATCGAACGTCACGGTGTGCAGGTCGACGTAACCCTTGCGTGAGTTCTCGGGATAGTGGGTTCGGTGGCTTTCCATATAAAAGAACCCTTCTGTGAGGTCGATGACACTGTAGTCAATCAACGAACGAAAGTTGTGTCGGCCATCGGGACTGTCAAACGTAAACCTCTGTGTCTCACCCAAGACAGGAGTGATTTCAAAGTGGCTGAAATACCATGGAATCAAATCGCCGCCGAAAGGGCCGCCACTCTTCTCAATCTTGCTCATGCAGACATCGACGCTTTTGATCATTGCACCAGATACAAGATCCGGCGTTTCGCGGATTGTACAGCGTTTGAGGAGCCGATGACGACTTTGATTGCCTTCTGTGCAGGGAGATGCCGAAGCTGAAAAAGATGCGCCAGCAAACAACGAGACAATGACCGATACAACGGACGACTTCATAATGACACCTTCTTTGATTGTTCTGGGGCGGCATTTTGCTTGGAAGACGAAAGATCAGTCAACAATCAACACTCTATAAAATCATAATTTTCAACAATCTCAGCATTATTCCCAAGCGTGAGTCGCACTGGGCAAGTCCGGCCGGCATCCTCGCACAGCCTTTTCTGCTCTGCCGTAGCTGCACCTCGAATGGTGTATTCGACCTTCAGCTGCCGAATTTGCCGCGGGTTCGACTGCATGATCTTTTCCAGTGTAAACGACACCTCAATTGAAAAACCGGCTCTTTGAGCAGCCATCCCCATGATTGTCGTCGCGCACGCCGCGAGGCTTGCCGCGCATAAGTCAGTGGGCGAAAACTGCGAACCGTCTCCCCCATTATCCTTGGGTGCAGTTGTGCGTATAATCGCGCCCGAGTCTGGATGATGAATCTCGACGCTTGTCGGTGTGAGAGAGTGGCCTTTCATCAACACGCCCATAGCAAGAACTCCTGTGTTTTTGAGGATGCTATCATGAAGATTTTCATTCTGGGACCGAGCGGAGCCGGAACAGCCACCTTGGGCCGCAAAATTGCGGGTGAGCTCGGTATTCTCCATCAAGATAGCGATGATCCGTTCTGGGAACCAACCGATCCGCCATTTACATTTCCCCGCGATGCGGAGTCACTGCATGAAAAGCAACGCTTTGCCGATCGCATTGCTGCGGGCGGAGACATGCATGAAGCTCATGAGGCTTTCATAGAGTGGGCAAGCCACTATGAATCAGGAATGCTCCCGGGCCGGACTATGAGCTCGCAAAAGGAATACATTTCGCGCTTTCGCAACGCTGGAAAGCCAGTCTTGGAAATCGAATCTCCACTCAGCTTGCCTCAGACGTTCGATTTGAGCCTAGAATTTTGTTTGACGACTTCTCCTTAGCACCGACGAAAAACCGTTCTATACTGCAGACATAATTCTATTTGACGGGGGTCCTTGCGTTGAAACTTTCCACTCTCTTTTGCGCACTGGTGTTACTCACTCCCATGCACAAGGCACTTGCAGTGGACGTGCAGGGTTTGATGAAATCTGGAGGAGAGGCTTTTGATTCCATCAAATCAAAAGGCCAACAGATGTATGAAAGTGGAAAATCAACCACAGGAGAGCTGTACGACAAGGGTAAGGAAGCAACCGGAGAGTTGTACGAGAAAGGCAAAGAAACTACCGGTGAAGTGATCGACAAGGGAAAGAAAACCGCTGTCGACACATATGAAAAGACAGTAGAAATGGTGAAACGGGAACGCACCTCGCGTGACAACCGACAAGACTCGTTTCTAACTCTGAACTTGAGCCCTTTCGTTTATTTGTCATATCCTTTGCCGAAATCCGGCTTCCAAGTCGGCTGGGTGGTCAATGAAGCATGGACTGTTGATCCGGAATACCTTTCCGGTAGTTTTGGTTTCGACATCGCAAAAATCTCGATCGGGGAAATCTCCGAAAGCCTCATCAGCCTTCCCCTCAGGTACTTTCCCGGCAACAATTTCAACTGGAAATTCGGCGGCACATACCGAAAACTTACAGTTGTGCTTGGCAACACCATTCTTGAAAAGATTGTCAATCGCCCCGCCACACTCGACTTGCTGGAATACAAGTTTTATTCACTCAACCTCGGCATCGGAAACAGATGGCAATTGAACAATGGAATCACACTCGGCGCAGACTGGCTCGATATCAACATCCCTTTGTCGGTCAAAAGGAACGAAATCATCACGACATTCATCACAGATGAAAACGACAAAAAGAATGTTCGGAGAGGAATCGATCTTCTAACGGCCGTTCAATTCACTGCGCTCAAATTTCAGATTGGCTATACTTTCTGACGAATTCAATGTGGATAAAGAAGAAATCTTGAAATTTTCCCTTGTCAATCAAAACTCAATCACCATGTGAATCTGCAGAGGCTGCGTGGGAACCTGCTGGGAACGACCGGCAGCAGTAGCAACGGGCGAATACTGGGGTGACGAGAGAACGTCGACTAGACAGGACTCCTGCTCTTCCGAGAGAGTCACGGTCGTGTTGATTAGAAGCAGTGAGTGATCGGAAACGCGCCCGTTGGCAGGATTGAACGTCGCGCTCCAACGGACACCTCCGCTGCGTTCGGCACCTTTTAAACAGTCAGAAAGGCGGGGACTCCTCGCCATGACCTGCCTGCGCAGGGACTCGAACCACTCAGGTGCGCTCTGTTCAAGCGCGGTGAATTGCCCACGCGGAAGTTCACCCTGTTTGCCCCGCTCGACCTTTGGAGTTTCAGGCCGCACAGTCTTGAGGATCGGAACCTTGCTGCCCGATGGCTGAACCTGAACATCAGGCTGCGGAACAGCTGGTGGAGTGCATGAGCAACGGTTCACAAGCAAAACAAGAATCAAAACAGCGATCAACACAGCTGCGACAATCCTGCCTCTTGTTGTCTTTTTTGGAAATCTCTTCTCAAGCAGCTGGCGGTTGAGACGTTGCGCCTGAACGATTGACGCCCTTATTTTTGTGAGCCGATCACGTGCTGCGTTTTTTGCAGAGTTCTGTCCAAATTTTGAATTCGACGGGCGTCGCGTCACAACTCACTCCACAATTTTCCAACCAAGAACAGACGTTGTACCGACAGACCACTGCTCTGGCACAACCACAATGGGAGCAAAGGGCTGCGGTGAAGATGGATTCGGTGCCGCGTAGGGCCACGGCAGCGGGTCGGTCGGTGCAACTCGGACGTGCCCCACAAAAACACCGTCCTGCGGGTTGTATCCGCGTGCCTTGGTGGCCAGAGACGAAACGGAATCGGAGGAAAGTACACGCAGAATCTCGTGAGCTCTCTTGGAAATCTTTTGCAGATTTTCGCCGACCCGTCCTTTCAGTTTTCCCCGTCCATCCTGTAGAACAGAAAGATTCTTCAGAATTGGAGTCATCCGTTTGCGTATCTGAGTATCTTCGGATTCAATCCTGTCGAGCAACAATCCAATGAAGCGCAGTGTGCTGTAGGGCTCTTCGTCCAAACGTCCCATCAATTGG
>JBEDKY010000228.1:0-2606 GCA_041171905.1 Pseudomonadota bacterium | reverse complement strand
GCTCGAAAACCCAGTATTTCCTGACGAGCGCGCGCAGCAGGTCGGGGGGCGGCGGAGCGATGAAACTCTCGAGCCACTGATGCCGCGACGCGTCCGCTGGTGGGTGCGGCTGGGTGGGTTGCTCTGTCAGTTGCCCTACGACACAAGGCTCCGATTCGAACGGCAGGTTCTCGAGGACTATATTGACTGGCGCAAAGCCAAAGGCGACGACGCGCAGTCACAGCACGTCATCGAGCGATTGCGCGAGCTGCTCAAGCATTACTTCACCCATTTTGAGTTGATGCGACGTTGATTTTCGTGCGGGTCCGACGACCCGCAATTTTTTTTGAAATCGGGTTTCCAGCGGTGGAAAAATTATGGCGGCAGGGCTTGCAGGGTGGTAGTGTGAATGTTACAAGTTTGGTCGACCGGCCAATTAACAACGGACGTGCGGAGGGAATCTCGTGACAAATTCGTTGCCTAAAATGTTGATAAGCGAACAGGCTCATGCGCAGCTTTATCGCTTCATCAAGCATCATCCGGAGCTCATCGAAGTTTTTCACAACATCATTGCCGACCGCCCGCTGCATACGGGCGTCTTGCTGGCACATTCGGGCGAGCCCGAAATCGTCGAGCTCTATATTGAAAATCTGCACGTTCCGCTTTTGCTTCAGAATGAAGCTATCAAGGCATCCAAAACTCGCGCCTGCGGCTACGAAGCACTCGTCAGCGGTCTTGAGTTCATGGGCCATGATTCAATGTCTGCCGCACAGGTTGCCGCCGACCGCGCAACAGCGTTGTCCAAGGTTGCTTCGATGAACGACACTCCACAAAACAGTCTTTATTGCTACTACCACGGCTTGGGCGAGAGTGTCCGTGCATCGGAAGCGCTGCTCGAGGACTTGCGTCAGGTTATTTTGAAACATGCTTCGAATCCGGGAGTGGCGGAATCCGGCGAACAAAACACCGCCTTTGACCTTATTATTTCGGGGAGGATCACGCGTCATGACAAAGCTTAATCCAGTGCTTCGCGTTGTGGTGACAGGGATTGTGATTGCTCAGGCGGTTTGCAGTGCAAGCGCCTTCGCCGGAAGTATCGTCATCAACGTTCCACCCCCAAAGAAGCTCTCGTACCAGGAGCAGGGCAAGACCGTTGAACTCGAAATGACTCTGACCGACGTCAAGGTGTCTGCAGCGGTGAAGCTTTGGCTCGACAACAAGTTTGGCACAGCGCGCGGCGATTATCCCTACATGATCGACAAAGTGAGCCAGACCGTCACAATTCTCGTCGACAGGGCTGCTGGTCAGTTCGAGGTCGTTCCGATCTCGCAGCTCAAATGAGCCCTGCTTTCAGAAGGTTTCGTTGACACCATAGGCCCTGAGTTTCGCTTCGAAGAGTGCTTTCCAGCGGCCGTCTACAACATCTCGCAGAAATTCAATCGTAGCAGGAAATGCGTCTGCGATCCTCATTCCCGCCTGACGTGAAAAATCATCTGCAAGAATCGTTTCAATGGTGGAGCCGACGTACTTCAAGTACGAGGTCTTCTGTTTCTGAGTTGCGAGATAACCAAAGCTTCCCAGCGCTTTGACGTTGCGCTGCAATCCCATCAATGAAGCCTCGTGGAAGAGTTCCTCATTGCTCAACACAGATTTGCCAGCCCGTGCGCGAGCCTCACTCACCTTGGTGCCATAAAATTTTAGCAAAGACGAACGGGTTGCGGGTGTGATGCGCGTATAGCTGTCGCGCAGCAAGCTGACGACGTCATACGTGTGAGGACCCATCCTCGCGTCTTGAAAATCGATCCATTTGACGTTTCCGCCGACAACCATCACGTTGCGCACATGATAATCGCGGTGACATAGAACCCGCTCCGCCCCATGCAAAAGAGTGCACAGCGATTCCAGTTCCCTGAGCAGATCGCGGTCACGCGGGTCGCTGTCGGTGAATGGCAATCCCAGCCATCCCTTGATGAAATGGGTGACGAAAAAGTTCATTTCAAACATCAGTTTTTCAAAATCAAATGACCTGTCCTGCGCTGGATGGTTCAGCAGATGTCTGCGCGGATATTGCACTTGCACCAGTAAGTCGAGTGCATCTTTGTAGAGGGCCAGCGTGGTTTTGCACTCCGGATCAAGTTCATCCAGAACTCTGTTGCCGAGATTGCAATTGAGAAAATGGTCACCGAAATCTTCAGTCCAGATGCAGTGGTTTTGCTCGTCGACAAAAAGTATCTGCGGCACAGGAATGCCGATGCCGACCAACGCCGAGTGCATGCCGAGCCAACTGAGCGGGTCGCCGCCGTAACCGCCATCCCACTTCGGAAATTTCATACAAATTGCATTCAAGCCTTCTGACTCGAGGCGATAGAATTTGCGGTCACTCGCATCACCAGCAATGAGGCTGAGTTTACCCTCGTTCTGATTGAGACCCTGTTCATGGGCTTTGAGAATTGCCTGAAAGTCGACTTGTTTTGACACGTCCGGGCTCGCCATTTTTGTTTGACCGTTCATCATTTTTTAATCCGTCCCTGGTCATACCGGACGGCAGAGCCTCCGCTACAACGCTTCAATAATTCTCCCCTCAGGAGACACTTCAATCGTACCCGACTCTGTTATAGTGCGCACAG
>JBEDKY010000227.1:0-2869 GCA_041171905.1 Pseudomonadota bacterium | reverse complement strand
ACTCAAAGAGTCAGCAGAGCTGATTGCCAAAAAAGGCCGGAACAGATAGCGGAAAGCGTCCCGCCGCGTGGCTGGTTTTACCCTGTCTATGACTGGCTGGTTTTAAGGTGTCGATCGGGGCTGCGCTGGGAGATGAATATCTTCAAAAGAATTCTGACTGGAATCGCTGAAGATGTCGTCGATGTTTCCGACGAGAACCATGTCTGTGAATCAGCGACGGAGGCAGCCATTCGCGAGACACTTGAAGAAACAGGATACCAAATTTGCGTCCCGAAGAATGTAGCGATCATAAGTCGCTATGATTTCGAATGGGAAGGAAGAATATTTGATTGTGAAACAACTTTTTTTATTGGCCAGTTGTTATCAAGGCAGCAGCAGCCGGTTGAAGATGCTGCCTATCATCGAGGTGTTGAATGGTTGCCACTGGACTCAGTCAATGCAGCTCTCAGTTATCACAAGGTGATCCTTCAGTCAGTTCTGGATCTGATATCGTTGAATCGTTTTGGATCTTTGCATGCGCCGAATGAGGTCTGAAGTT
This sequence comes from Pseudomonadota bacterium, assembly GCA_041171905.1. GTDB lineage: Bacteria > Bdellovibrionota_B > Oligoflexia > Silvanigrellales > Silvanigrellaceae > RFOM01. The sequence goes on along the minus strand of JBEDKY010000227.1, from coordinate 2,331 downwards.
TCGCAAAAAGTCATTGAGTCTTGGATAAGCCACCCAGCAGCAGATCGGAGTTTTAAGGGCAGATGGTTCCAGATCAGGCAATGGAGACGTCTCTGTGACCTTGTTAAAAATTCAGCCTCAAAGGGCCATTTTTGTCGATCGTCTTTTTGGAGCGAATTAATCTCATGGGGCGGTCGACTTTTATCAGTTCATCCCACGTTTGGCAGGACTGTGTATGAATAAGCATACGCATTATTCATCGTGAAAATGAGTTCGAAACAAGAAATCTCAATATTTCTGGAATTGACATTTCAAGTGTACCATCTATAATCTTGTCGACCAGCTGCCGACCCAGTCTCGAGTATTTTGGATATTCGACACGGGGTGGATGGCCATAGATCGAGACACGCTGAGTTCGATATGATATTTCGCCCATCGCTCGTTCGGAAGTGACTTTGAACGCCTTTCCAGACATAAGTTTATTGCCGATGCGCGTCATATCTTCAACAAAAGATTGCCGAACGCCATTTGCTTTGGGGTCGAAGTCCCAGTAATCCTCGTACCAAAATTGGCCCACGAGTAAAACATTGTCAGCGGTAGGATCAGCATCTGGCGCAGCGGGCTGTAAACCATGTGACCGGAAAAATGGATGGTGAATCTGCCTAGTGTGCCACCAGATGACATTCCCAATAGCTGGAAATTTGTTGTGTTGCTGGAAAGAACCCTTTTTGCAATTCTACCCCGCTGCATGTGTTCGAGAACTTTCTGAAGGTACGCGCTTTCATTTCTTAAATCCGCACCGGCTTGAATGTCTGCCATTTCCTGTAAACCGAGGTGCAAGGGTTTTTTTGAACAACTCATGTAGTTTGAAAAGAGCTTCTTTGCCACATAGTGTTCAACGAGTGAAAGCCATAGATCACGTTCGAGGGATGTTTGAAAGGGTGGGCAAAACTGAACGAGGGTTCCCTGTGTTGCACTATCTGAGGATTCTAGTTTTGGTTTGCATGCAGTCTGTAAAATCAACAACGCTACTAATGCGATGAGCCACCTTCGCCGCCGGAGTTTGGGGGTCATCAAAGTCATCGCACAGTGAGAATGCATCGTTCAGAATTCCCGACAGATTTTGAAATTCAGCATAACTTCACTCAGTTGAATTTCCGTCTATACGTCTTCTCGGCCTCGCTGATGCTGGGGCACGCAGCATCCGAATTGCCGGAACTCGTCAGTTCTTTTTTCATCATATTATATTCAGCTTGGGTAAAGGTTTGCTGAAAGTCTGTATACATTATTCCATAGTAGGTTGCGAGGCGTTTGGGTTTGTCGGCGTCGGCGAGTTTGCTGATGAGGGAAGCCCCTCCGAACAGCACGGAAGTTTGGACTGCTGCCATGACACCGAGACAACCCGCTAAGCTGGGGAGTGTTAGCGTTCCAACGCTTCCCGCAGTTGCGGCTCCAACACATCCCGCATAGGCCGGCGCGGCCAAAAGTGCGCCTCCAATGCCGCTTCCCACTAAGCCCGCCGTTCTGAGGGCCTCTCTGAGGCTGGCGTTGAAATGGGAGGTGCTCACGCTCCAGGCCTTTGTGTTTAAACTCCTGATTTTTCCGAGTTTGTCTCTCTCGTAAGCACAATACTGTCTGTTGCCGCTCTGTTCCGCTAAAAGTGAGAAAAGAACGGCTCCTGTTTTGTCGTTGAGAGCAGAGGCCGCGTCAGAATCTTGTGTTTGAGAAGGAGGCTTGCAAGCAAAGGTAAGCACAGTAACCGCCACCATAAGTCCCTGAATCAATGCTTTCATAACCAGCCCCTTTAAAAGACAGACAATAATTTCTGCAATTTGGACAATCTGCGAGACCCGATCGACCATACGGGGATTTCGGATGCGGAGTTTCTTTTCTTTAATCCATGAACGTTGACGAGGAAATTTTTTCCGGTCGCTTTCTCCAATCATCGAATTTCATTTCATTTTGCAATCACTATTCGTTGCAAACAGTCGAAACCTATCTGCGGGTGCCTCAATACCTCCAAACAGCCTCTGTTACACGATTGAATAGGAACAGTTCTAACTGTAAGTTCAAAGAAGACCCATTCAATTTTGCTCATGGTGCGTTATGCATTCAAACTCAAGTTCAAAGGGAACGAAATGCGCCACTTTGTGCCGATGATTTTTGCTTTTTTTGCGCTTTCCAGCTGTGTCAAACGTGAATTTAATAAGTCAGAGTCTAAGTCCAAATCGGTGTATAGGCGAAATTAAGCCCATTGCGCATCGAACCCTCCCGTAAAATCCACCCATGTCAGCCTTCACAAACCCACCTTTGCGTCTGGCGGTGTCCGTACTTTTCCCTAACTTTGCCTTT
>JBEDKY010000226.1:0-2755 GCA_041171905.1 Pseudomonadota bacterium | reverse complement strand
GTGGTTGATCACGCACTGCGTGAAAAGATGGGCCGTGCATCGCTGTCGCTTGTTTCCGAAACAAAATACCGCGGTGCTGGTACTGTCGAGTTTCTGCTCACTGGTGACGGGCAATTCTTCTTTCTGGAAATGAACACACGCCTGCAGGTGGAGCATCCTGTTACGGAACTCGTCTACGGTGTTGATTTGGTGAAGGCACAGTTTGACCTTGCACTGGGTCGATGGCCTGAACAATTGGCACGACCGGATGTTTTCAGTGTGCCGGTACCCAAGGGTGTTGCAATTGAAGCGCGCCTGCTTGCTGAGGATCCGCGTGCAGGTTTTTTGCCGACTCCCGGTCCGTTGGTTGTCTACAAAGAGCCCGTTATGAACGGTGTCCGTTTTGATTCGGGAGTTGTTGAAGGCAGGCGTGTTAATGATCGCTTTGATTCGATGATTGCCAAGGTCATTGTGCATGCCCCGACGCGCGCAGCTGCGTGCGATCTTCTCGCGCGCGCTCTTGAATCGACCGTTGTGCATGGCTGTACCACCAACCTCCCTTTTCTGACTGCGGTTGCCCAGCATGCGGACTACATCAACTCAAACGTCTCAACAGCCTGGATTGGTCAGAACGTCGAACAGCTGAATGAGAGTCTGGTTCCCGCGGGTCTTGTCGAATTTTTGAACCGGCTTGAAGTGCGCCGAGCGCTTGCGGCGGCTGTTCTTTTGCGGAGCGCGCAATTTGCTCATTATCGTCCCGAAAACGGGCAGGCTGCTCTCATCGGTGATCGGTTTGCGTCGCTGATTCCTTCGACACGCAGTCAGGCATCATCAGGTCTGAATGTTGGGTCGAAGTTCGAATATTCAGGTGTAGACGTTTTGCCGACCGAACAGCCTCATGTTTACAGGCTGCGCGGGCGAGGTTTGGTTGAGGCACTCGTTGCACTGGAACCCGAATCTCTGTCGAGAAGCACATTTTCGCTCTCCACAGCCTGCCAGAAGGCACAATCGGGGCATGGCACGGAACTTGAACTTACCTGCACACTCTCGCGTCCACGCGGGCAACATCTTCAAATGACAATCTTTGGTGAGACCCTAACACTGGAGTGGCCGGATGATTCGCGCGCACAGTTGGAAGTGGGAGTGACAGACGGTTCTGGGGAGGCACTCCTCAAGGCGCCTATGGCCGGCAAAGTACTTGAGGTTCGTGTAGCAGATGGCGATACAGTTCAGGAGGGAGATCTGCTGTTCGTGCTTGAATCTATGAAGATGCAGCTGGAAATACGTGCCCCGCGATCGGGCATTCTCAGCTCACTTCGTGTTCAGGCCGGAATGACACTTGCAGGTCCGGATGTTTTGGCAGAAATCAGAGACTCGATATAAATAGTTCTCCGTGAGAACGGGAGAGGGAATATGAAGAACGACTTTTCGGCAGAGATGAGAGAATTGACAGAAACTGTGCGCGCATTTGCGAGCAAGGAACTTGCGCCGCACGCTGATGAGCTTGACCGAGAAGAGCGACTGGCTCCCGGTATATTCAAGAAACTCGGTGACCTTGGAATTCTGGGAATCACCATTCCCGAGGAGTTCGGCGGCGCAAATCTCGGTGCCAAGGCGATGGTCTCGGTCATGGAAGAACTCAGTTATGCCGAGCCGGGAACCTGCTTGTCGTATCTTGCTCACTCACTGTTGTTCGTTCACAACCTTGCTCAAAACGGATCAAAAGAACAGTGCGATCGGTATTTGCCCCGTTGTGTCACTGGCGAGCTCGTGACTGGCATGGCGATGACTGAGCCGGGTGCCGGATCGGATGCTGTCGGCATGACCACCCGTGCGGTGCGTGAAGGTGATCATTACGTCTTGAACGGCACAAAGATGTTCATCACCAATGGCCCGATCGGCGACGTATTCCTTGTGTACGCGCGCACAGGCGAAGGTCGGCAGGATTTGTCTACTTTTATTGTTGAAAGTGGTTTTGCCGGATTCACTGTAAGCAAGAAGCTTTCTAAAATGGGAATGCGCTCGAGTCCGACCGGCGAACTGGTCTTCCGCAATTGTCGAGTCCCTGTTCAGAACAGAGTGGGCGAGGAAGGCTCGTGCGTGAAGCATATGATGAAGAACCTCGACATCGAGCGTGTCGGCTTGGCGGCGATGAGTCTTGGAATTGCCCGTGCGTGTCTTGATCACTCGCTCAAGTACTCAACCGAGCGCAGTCAGTTTGGCGAGCCGATTGTCAACTTCCAGTCCGTGAGCGAGAAGCTCAGCAACATGTACATCGGTTACCGCGCCGCTCGGGCGCTCGTGTACGAAGCAGCGCAGGTCATTGATGAAGGCCGTCGTGCAAATCAGGAAGCCGCAGCAGCGAAGGTTTTTGCCTCCGAGATGGCGACCAAGGTTGCGCTTGATGCCATTCAGGTTTTGGGTGGGTACGGATACATCCGTGAATTTCCGGTCGAGCGTTTGATGCGTGACGCCAAGTTGCTCGAAATCGGCGGCGGCACTAGTGAGATCCTGCGCAGCGTTATCATCAAGGAGTTTGTCCGCAAGAGCCGTTGAGGCGTGGGCACAACTCATTTCAATACTTGATAGACACTGTCCATTCCTTAGACACAGCCCAGCAGGGCTGTTTTTTTTGATATTTGCAAAATCACAGAGCTTTTCTGATGGCATGACTCCTGCTGCAACATGGAAATGCGATTATAAAAAATGATTTGGTTTTGGAGGATATCAGCATGAGTCCGAAAGTGATTGCCGCCAGATATGCAGTTGCATTGAT
>JBEDKY010000225.1:0-17848 GCA_041171905.1 Pseudomonadota bacterium | reverse complement strand
CCCTTTCACCGCAGGTGTGTTTCCCTTCAAGCGCGCGGATGAAGACCCCAAGCGGCAGTTTGCGGGTGAGGGTGGGCCCGAAAGAACCAACCGCCGCTTTCATTACCTAACCCAAAATGATCCCGCAAAACGCCTTTCAACCGCTTTCGACAGCGTCACGTTGTATGGTGACGATCCTGCCGAGCGTCCCGACATTTACGGTAAGGTCGGGGAGAGTGGAGTGAGCATCGCCACGCTTGCCGATATGAAGGCTTTGTATTCCGGATTCGACCTGTGTGATCCGAACACAAGCGTCAGCATGACCATCAACGGACCAGCGCCGATCATTCTTGCCTTCTTTCTGAATGCGGCTATCGATCAGCAGGTAGACGCTGCCGAAAAAATCAAAGGGCGAACGTTGAATCCAGAAGAGTTTGTGCAGGTGCGCGCTGAGACTCTTAAAAAAGTACGCGGCACCGTGCAGGCCGACATCCTCAAAGAAGATCAGGCGCAGAACACCTGTATTTTTTCGACCGACTTCGCGCTGAAAATGATGGGTGACATCCAGGAGTATTTCATCCGTCATGATGTGCGGAATTATTACTCCGTCAGTATTTCGGGCTATCACATCGCCGAGGCGGGGGCGAATCCGATCACCCAGCTGGCTTTCACTCTGGCCAACGGCTTCACATATGTTGAATATTATCTGAGCCGCGGGATGAAGATTGACGACTTTGCACCCAACTTGTCGTTCTTTTTCAGCAACGGAATGGACCCCGAGTATTCGGTGATCGGCCGGGTCGCACGGCGTATCTGGGCGATTGCGATCCGCGACAAGTACAACGGCAACGAGCGCTCGCAGAAGCTCAAATACCATATCCAGACGAGCGGACGATCGCTGCATGCGCAGGAGATCGACTTCAACGATATCCGCACGACTCTCCAGGCGCTGCTTGCTATCAATGACAATTGCAACTCACTGCACACGAATGCCTATGATGAGGCGATCACCACGCCGACAGAAGAAAGCGTGCGCAGAAGCATGGCAATCCAGATGATCATCAACCGTGAATTCGGTCTTGCGAAAAATGAGAACCCGAATCAGGGATCGTACTTTTTGTCGCAGCTCACGGACATCGTCGAGGAGGCCGTACTGGCCGAGTTCGATCGCATTTCGTCGCGTGGTGGAGTTCTCGGAGCGATGGAAACCCAGTACCAGCGCGGCAAAATTCAGGAAGAGAGTCTCTATTACGAGACACTCAAACACACGGGTGAACTGCCCATCATCGGCGTGAACACGTATCTGAATCCACGACAGGATGAAATTTCTGCGAACATGAACATCGAGCTTGCGCGCGCGTCTTATGAAGAAAAGAACGCACGTCTTACGGCCATCGCCGGATGGCGCGAGAACAATGCGCCCACTGCCGAATCGGCAATCGCAAGCCTCAAGCAGTGTGCATTGCGCAACGGGAATATTTTTGAGGAACTTCTCAAGACCGCACGAGTTGCGACTCTGGGGCAGATGACTCAGGCTCTATATTCTGTCGGCGGTCAGTACCGCCGCGCACTCTGAGGGTTGAACCGATGAGGCATCGGCGCGGCCCGCGTGTCACCATTCAGAGCAAGCGCTGGCTTGAGCGATTGCAAAAGGTTGAGTCACCTGATGTGACTTATGTGTCGGAGAATTTTCCGATCATGATGCACAAGGCACGCGGAATGCGTGTCAGTGACGTTGACGGCAATCGCTACCTTGATTTCACCGCATGCTTCGGTGTTGTTGCATTGGGACACGGGCATCCCGTGGTGCGTCGTGCTCTGCGCGCGCAGTCCGCAAAGTTGATTCACGGCATGGGTGACGTTCATCCGACGGCATCGAAGGTGATGCTGCTTGAGCTTCTTGCACGCATCACACCTTACGATGCGGCCAAGTCCGTATTGAGTCTTTCCGGTGGCGAAGCCATGGAGTCAGCACTCAAGACGGCGATGATCGTTACGGGGCGCCATCGCTTTGTGAGTTTTTCCGGCGGCTATCATGGATTGCACTTCGGTCCACTCGCCCTTTCCGACAGGGCCACATTTACCCGCGGCTTTGAGCCCTGGCTCGAGAACAAAAATTCCGTCATTCCTTTTCCACGCACGCAGCTCGAACGTTCAGTTGGATGTGAACAGCTGGATGACGATTTTTTTCAAAAACAGCATTCACTCGAACACTGGGACACTGCGCTGGAGCGGCTTGAGGACGCGTTGCGCAGTCGTCAGGTTGCCGCGGTTGTGATGGAGCCTTTGCAGGGTCGCGGTGGGGAACGCACCTGGCCTTCGGGATTTTTGTCGCATGTTAAAAAGCTCGCGCATCAGTTTGGAACAATGTTGATTTTTGATGAAATTTACACAGGATTTGGGCGCACCGGCACGCTGTTTGCATATGAGCATGAAGGTGTTGTTCCCGACTTGATGGTGCTGGGAAAGGCTCTCGGTGGCGGCCTTCCGCTGAGTGCCTGCGTGGGCGATTGTCTGGATGCATGGGGAAAATCATCCGGTGAAGCACGCCATACGAGCACGTTTTTAGGGCATCCGCTGGCTTGTGCCGTGGGGCATGCAGCCGTGAGTGAAATCATCCGGAGAATGCCGGAATTTAAACTGCAATTGTTAAAAATCGAGCAGAGTTTTCAGCGCTTCATGAAAGCCTACGAAGAGTGCGGTCTTGGCAACGCACAGCCCATTGCATTGCGGGGACGCGGATACATGCGCGGGGTCTGGTTCCCGGCTGCTCCAGCGGGGTTTGCTGCCGGAATTTCTGAACAACTTCTGTCGCTTGGCTTCATCACTCTGCCTTCGGGTCCACGTGGCGATGTGCTCTCATTTACCCCGCCGCTGATCGCCGACTATCGCCACTTTGATCTGGTTCTGGATGCACTTCTTCAAGTTTTGGCAAAATGAATCCCGATAAGTTGCATAGAGGATCGCGGACGCTCTAAGGTTAAATCAGCCGTGGCTCCGGAGGGCGCAGCCGGCTGACCGATTTCAGGAAGGAACGACACATGACCGACGTACACGCAAAATCACTACCACTGACCCATCTCTCTGAAGACGAAAAAATGTTTTTCCAGTCGGCGCTGGATTTTGCAAAAAAAGAAATCGCGCCGCTTGTGCACACGATGGACGAAACGGAGACGATGGATCCGTCGATCATCCGAAAGATGCATGAACTCGGATTTATGGGCGTCGAAGTGCCTGAAAAATTTGGCGGAGCGGGCAGTACTTTTTTCAACGCTATTTTGATTATCGAGGCTCTTGCACAGGTCGACCCGAGTGTCAGCGTTCTCATGGACGTGCAGAACACACTCGTGGAAAATGCTTTCCTCAAATGGGGAACCGAGCATCTCAAGAATAAATATCTGCCGCAGCTCACCGGCTCGAAAGTAGGCTCCTATTGCTTGACCGAACCCAACAGCGGCTCCGACGCATTTGCTCTGCGCACTCGCGCATGGGACGAGGGAACCCATTACCGGCTCAACGGGAAAAAAGTTTTCATCACCAACGCTAAAGAAGCTGACATTTTCATCGTCTTCGCAAACCTCAATCCCGAGGCGGGCTACAAGGGAATCACGGCATTTGTAGTTGAAAAAGGCATGAGTGGTTTTGCCCTGGGCAAAAAGGAAATGAAGCTTGGCATCCGCGCCAGCAGCACGTGCGAGCTTATTTTCGAAGACTGCAAGGTACCAAAGGAAAACCTTCTCGGTGAAGTCGGCAAGGGCTACAAGATTGCCATCGAGACGCTCAACGAGGGCCGAATCGGCATTGCGGCGCAAATGCTCGGTCTTGCGGAAGGTGCCTACGCAGCCGCGATGACCTACGTGCGCCAGCGCGAACAATTCGGCAAGGCTCTGAGCGAGTTTCAAGGAGTTCAATTCCAGATCGCGCAGATGGCCGTTGACATCGAAGCGGCAAAATTGATGGTATACAATGCAGCGCGGCTCAAGGATGCCGGCATGGACTTCGTCCGTGAGGCTGCGATGGCCAAACATTTTGCGAGTGATGTGGCCGAGCGGGTTTCGAGCATCGCACTCGAACTCTTTGGTGGATACGGCTTTATCAAGGAATTCCCGGCCGAGAAGTTTTACCGTGACGCAAAGATTGGGAAAATTTACGAAGGCACCTCGAATATGCAGTTGCAGACGATTGCAAAGCTGTGTCTGAACCGTTAAAGAGGCGGACATCGGCCGAATCAAAGGTGAAGCAGGCCTGAGTCAAGGGTCTGCTTTTTTTTCGGCTCATTCAAACGGAGTTAAAAGTCATGGCGAACGTTGGCACATTCCTGAAGAGCGCGGCTGTTGCCGTCACTGCGTCTGTTTACTCGTTGTCTTATTCTCTGGTCGCACTTGCTCAGGCACCTGCCGCAGACGGTCCTGTGGCGGTTCCGGGTGGAGCATCTCCCGCGGGAGCGCCTGCGGCGGCCGGCGCAGCACCTGCGTGGATGAATCTCGTCATTTTTGGCGGCATGATCCTGTTCATGTTCTTCTTCATCATCCGTCCTCAGCAAAAGCGCCAAAAAGAGCACAAGAACTTCATTGAGAGCCTTAAAACAGGCATGGAAGTTGTCACTGCAAGTGGTCTGATCGGTCGCATCACGACCATTACCGACACCATCGTCACTCTTGACCTCGGCAGCACGAGCGTGCGCGTTCTGAAGTCGACAATCTCCGGAGAACTGGGCAAGCCAAGCCTGTCTGCTGCTCAATAATTTAGCATCTCATCGGAAAGCTGGAACCTCAGCACCGACATTTCAAAACCGCTCTTTGGGTAAGCATTATGTGGCCAAAGGGCGGTTTTGCTATTCGTAATTTTTTCGCCGCAGGTGGGCAAAGCGAATGCTTTTTTGCTACTCTTGCCACTTATTATCGTTTGAACGTTCGCAGCTGCCGAGGAACTACGGGCTATGGAAAAAGGCCAGGGAATTTTCACAGGCCTGCCGCTGATGTGGTGGGTCAAGTTTTCTTTGACGCTTTGTGCACTCCTGTTTTCAGTCGCATTCACGATTCCAACTTTTTTGGGTGATCCGCAAACGTGGCAGCGTGAAGCTCCTGTCGGCGAGGAAACTTTGGGCAAGCCAGTGAAGTGGTATCACCGCTTCGCCGAGTCGGTGCTTCCCTCGCAGCGGATTTCACTAGGTCTCGACCTCAAGGGTGGTTTGCACCTCGTTCTTGAGGTGGACGTCGAAAAGTCCGTCAAGGACTCCGTTTCCAGAGCTTTGGCGCGTGCGCGCGACTTGGGCGAAAAGGATGGAATCAAATCAATTTCTGCCAACGTAGCTGATGACTATCGCACCACGGTTGAATTGGAAGACGCTGCAAAGGCTGAAGCCTTCAAAAAAATCGTTTCCGAGCAAACCATCCTGATTCAATTCGACAAGACCGACGGCAAGACTGTGAGCTTCGTCGCGCAACCGGCGAGTGTCGAGAGATACAGTGCGGAAATTCTCCAGCAGGCCATCAACACCATCCGCAATCGTATTGACCAATTTGGTGTGGCGGAGCCCAACATCTTCCGTCAGGGCGATCGCCGCGTCGTCGTTCAGATGCCGGGCTTGCAGGATCCGGCCCGCGCGAAGCAGCTGATTGGCAATACGGCGCAGCTCGACTTCCGTTTGGTTTCGGCCGAACTCAGAACCGATCAACTTGAAACTGCGATGGCTGAAGCACGCACAGCACTCAATCTCCCCAAAGACGACACAAAGCCGGAAACAATTCAGAAGATTTCGCAATGGCTCAGAGACAATCGCAAGATTGGAACTTCTCTAACCGTCATGCTCGACCGCAAGCTCGAGGTTTCGGGTGGAGTGTCTAAGGTTGTCAGTGCTGTTCCTTATCTTGTTGAGGCAACCTCTCGCCTGACAGGAGACATGATCGAAAGTGCTGTGGAGAACGCAGACCAAAGCAGCCTTGTTCCTCAGTACGTGGTGAGTCTGAACTTCAACCCGCAGGGCACAAAAGTTTTTGGTGACCTGACAAAGCAGGCGCGTGAACCACAAAACGCACCGCACCAGATTGCCATCATCCTCGATGAGAACATCACGAGCGCGCCGGTTGTGAACGAGCCGATTTTGGGAGGCCGTGCACAAATCACTCTCGGCCGTGGGCAAGATATGGAGCAGCAGCGCAAGGACGCTCAAGACCTCGCGCTTGTTTTGCGGGCGGGTGCGCTTCCGGCCAGTGTGAAGATCATCGAAGAGCGTCAGGTCGGTCCAAGTGAGGGCGAAGAAAACATCAAAGCCGGTGTGGTCAGCTCGGTTGTCGCCGGTGTGCTCGTTGTCGGCTTCATGCTTTATTTTTATGGCGTCTCCGGAATGGTTGCCAATATCGCCATGCTGTTGAACGCCGTGCTGATTCTCGCCTTTCTTGCAGCGTTCGGCGCAACCCTCACACTGCCGGGCATTGCCGGTATCGTGCTGACGATGGCGGTTGCGGTCGATGGCAACGTGATCATCAACGAGCGCATCCGTGAGGAAATGCGTAACGGTCTCAATTCAAAACAAGCTTTTTATCGTGGGTACAATCAGAGCTTTGAAACGCTTGTTGATGCGCATGTGACCTCGGCTGTCGCTGGTCTGGTGTTGCTGATTTATGGCAATCCGGCAGTCAAGGGCTTCGCAATCACCTTGCTCGCGGGAATCATCTCGACACTGTTTTCTTCATACTATGTGACCGAAGTGATTGGTCAGTGGTTGATTGAAAAAACCCGCATCCGCCGTTTCAGCTGAAGATGCCAGAATGAGGATTCCGACATGAGACTTAAATTCGGTAACGTTGAAATTTTTCCGCCACACTACACCTTTGATTTTATGAAATGGCGCGGTGTGACGATCGGCATTTCACTGGTCATGGTGATCGCCTCGCTGCTTGTGGTGGGCATCAAGGGAGTCAACTACAGCATTGACTTCTTGGGTGGTGCCGAGATTCACGTGTCTGTGACGGACACCAGCTACACCCGCGAAAAGATCCTGCAGATCGCCGAGCAGGCCAACGTCGGGAAACTTGAGGTCACAAGCATCGGCGACGTCGCCAAAGACAAAGTGGCTTCGTTTGTTCTGCGCATTCAGCGTGATCGTGGACAGGATGAAAAGGAAATCAGCGGTAAGTCCGATGACCTTTACAAAAAGCTCGAGTCGACTGTGGGTGCCGACAAAATCAAGCTGGATTCCAAAACAAACATCTCCGGAAAAATTGGTAAAGAGGAAGAGCGGAAGGGATATTTTGCACTGATTCTCTCGTTCCTTGGAATTTTGGCATACATCGCACTTCGCTTCGACGCGCGCTTTTCACCGGGCGCGGTTCTTTGTCTTGTTCACGACGTCATCATTGCACTTGGCTTCATGACTGCACTCGACAGGCCTTTTTCGACCTCGTCCATCGCCGCGTTCCTGACGATTGTCGGCTATTCGATCAACGATACGGTGATCGTTTACGACCGCATTCGTGAAACTCAGGAAACCTCACCCAAGATGCCGATGGTTGACGTCATCAACCGGAGTATCAGTCAAACCATGAACCGTACGGTTCTTACCTCGGCAACGGGTTTGGGTGCCCTGCTCATTCTGACCTTTTTGGGCGGCGGTGCGATTGAGGACTTCGCACTGACAATGTTCATCGGTATCTTGGTCGGTACCTATTCATCTATTTACGTTGCGGCGCCGCTCACCATCTGGATGGATGACATTCTGAAGAAAGCCGGCTGGCGTCCGACCGATCCGGCACAGAAGGCGAAACAAAAGAAAGACCCCAACGAAATTCCTCCGGTGGTGATCCGTCGCCGTCCGTCTTGAGCAAGTAAAAAATGCAGACTCACTCCATCGATGATTCTTCCGCGTTTGTCGGGGAATCTGCCCGGTACCGTTGGTTTTTGCGCGACGACTCACTGACAGAGAGTGAGTCGTACGAACCCTATTTTTCAGACCGTCTCATGCGCCTGCGTGGAATCAGCGAAAAAGGCATTCTCTCCGACAGGGAATTGTTGGCGTATCTGCCGCGCTGGGAACTCATGAAAGACATCCGCAAGGCGGTTGCACGCATCCAGCTGGCGATGTCGCGCAACGAGCGGATTGTTATTTTTGGTGACTATGACGTTGATGGCACAACGTCATGTGCGTTGCTCAAACTCGCATTTGCCGAGTTGGGGTATCAGGTTGACGTTTATATTCCCGATCGCCTGACAGAAGGTTACGGTCTGAATCCGATTGGCCTCGAAAAGATATCCCAGTCGGGCGGCGGTTTGATCATCACGGTCGACAACGGGATCTCTGCGGTCAAGGCTTGCGGGCGTGCCAGTGAACTTGGCCTCGATGTGATCATCACCGACCATCACGAGCCGCCTGATGTGCTTCCGGATGCTTTTGCCATCTTGAATCCCAAGCAGGAAGGTTGTGAATATCCCTTCAAGATGCTCGCCGGTGTAGGGGTTGCGTTCTATCTTTTAATTGCATTGCGTGCGCAATTGCGCGAGCAGGGTTCTGCAGCAGCGTACAAACTCAATCTCAAAAAATATCTCGATTTGGTTGCCATCGGCTCGATTGCCGACGTCGCTCCGCTCAACGGCGTAAATCATATTTTGTGCCGGATCGGTCTGTCGGTGATCTATGAGAATGTGTTGAACGGCCAGCGGTCCGGAGTGACTGCGTTACTCAGACTGTCTGGTTGGAAAGAAGAAAACGGGATTGTCGACGCGACTGATGTTGGTTTCAAAATCGGTCCGCGCCTGAATGCTGCCGGACGCTTGGGTTCGGCAATGGCATCGGCTGAACTGCTGATGACTCAGGATCCTTTGCGTGCTCAGGAGATCGCAGAATTTCTGCATGGTGAGAACGCTGCACGGCAGGAGCTCGAAAAAAAGGCTGTCGAGCAAGCACTGGCACAGACGGCGCGCTGGACTCATGAGTACTATTCAGTGGTGCTTTGCGACAGCAACTGGCACGCGGGTGTAGTTGGTCTGGTTGCTTCGAGGGTTGCTGAGAAGCTTCACAAACCGACGCTCATCCTGACTCACGCCGATGGCAAAATCAAAGGCAGCGGCCGCAGCATTCCGGGCTATGATATTTATTCGGCTCTTGCTCCTCTTCGTGAGAAATTCATTTCGTTTGGCGGACACGGCTATGCCGTCGGCATGACCCTTGATCCGGCCGATTTGCCTTGGCTGACTCAGGCTTTTGAGACAGCGGTGCGCGATGGGCTGGGCGGTCGCTTGCCTTCTCCGAAATTGGAATTGGACGGCATTGTTCCCTGCGATTTGATCACCAATCGACTGTGCCGGCTGATGGATGCGATGGAGCCGTTCGGAGCCGAAAATCCTCGTCCGAAGTGGTTGATAAGGCGGGTCAAGCTGGGGCATAGTAAACGAATCGGTCAGGCACCGGATTCAAAACATGCAAGGGTGTGGCTTTCGCAAGACGAAGCGACTCCCCTGACGGCTTTTGGCTTGGCTTCCGAAATTGAGCAGTTTGTTGCCAGCAAGGAAGCTGTCGATCTTGTGGTCGAGGGGCGACTTTCCCGTTGGGGAGGGCGATTGAAGCCGGAACTGCGCATCATTGATTTGGCTGTATCGACCCAAACGTAACGCTCGGGAGTTCCCGATGAGTCAACTCAATAATCCGGAGCCGTGGTATGCACCGTCCGGAAAAAAGAAAACGAATGCCGCGGCCGCTCCAGTTTTGGCGCCCGAGCAGGCCCCCAAGGCAGTTCATGTCTTGCTTTCAATATTTTCGCAATTGATGCGCCTGCGCGCGATTATTTTCGCACTTGTGCTGAGCACTGTCTTGGTTTTCGCCGGTGCGCGTCTGATGAACTCGGGTAGTCCCGCCGTCATCGGGACGCTGGTGACTGCTCTCGGACCGATCATTGCGTTTTTTATTCTGATTCGTTTTGTCGGTGGACAACTGTCCGTCCTGCTTCCGCTTCATCAAGGCGAGGCGTCGATGTCGGTGGCGCTGAAGTGGCTGCGAGGACAGTTGAATCTCGACGAAGGTCGGCGCGGACCTCCTGCCCCCGAACTCGCACTTGCGCAATTCGTTTCGCAGGTGCGCGCATACGCGAGTGAAAAGTCGTTTCAGAATGTAAAGCCATTTTCAGACAAGTCGGCAGGAGATGCATCGGCCGGAGTTTCGGAATCAGCCAATCTGCTCAAGCGGCGGTGGAATGAGGTTGTCGACAGTCTTGATGAATTTGAGATTTATCTGGCCAACGATCCGCAGGGCATGATCAGCAAGCTCGTGAGCAAAAATCCGCCCAAGCAGCTCGATGCAGCGGTTGTTTTTCGTGAGGTTGCCGAGTCCTTCGACACCACTTGGCGTCGCAAGGGAATCAACATCGAATCCGCGATCGTGACTCCTCTGCGCGCGACCGCACAGGAAGGTCTTCTTCGCCGCCTTTTGGTAGGCCCTTGGCGTGCATCTGCCTATTTTGCAAGACGCGGATCGAGTGTGGTTTTCTCTGCCAAGAGTGTGCAGGGGCGTGTTGTAGCACGCTGGGAAGTCGACGGGTTTTCGATGCCTGAAGATTATCTTGCGCTTGCAAATGACTCTTCTGCATCGGTCAATGATCGCATCGAAAAGGGGCTTGCTGCGCTCGCTCCCGATCCGGCGAATTCTCCAAATACATTGTATGCGCTCATCAGCCTTGTCACATGGATTGATCTGGCTCACGCCTGCGCAACTGAATTTGAATTCAAAAACAACAATACTGGCTTCGTGATCGAAATACGGCTCAAATAATAAGGAGAACCGTTTATGTTGAATGCACGTCCGAGTCCGCTGTTGAAATTTGTTGGTCTGGGCATCGTGGGTCTTGCGCAACTGCTGTCATCGGGTTCTGCTTCTGCGGATCTGGTTCGCATCTTTGCCGCTGGCGGTCTGACGAGTCAGACACCTGAGTCTGGTTCAACTCTTTCGAGCAAAGAGCTTGTTGGTGTTGAAGGAAAACTCGCAGCGCATTTTGATGTTTTTGGTCCGATTCCGGGTGTGACCATTTATGCCGGGCCGGAACTGCACGTTGGAACTTCTGTGCGCGAATACGACAGCGCATCTGTCAAGAACAAAGAAACTATTAAGACCAACAATGCTGGACTCGAGGCCGGTGTTCACGTCGGACTGATTCCAATTATCACGCTGCAGGGCGGATTGAACTACGTTTTTCCAATGGGTGGCAGCAAGGAAGTGACCAAGGGTCTGGCTGCAGCCGAGACAGGAAACGCGAGCAAGGGGTCCGAGGTCGGTGCCACTCTGCGGGCGCTCATCACACCATTCCCGCTCACCCGCCTTGGTGTTGAGTACAGCATGGGAACAGGAGCTATGACCTACGATAAGCACGGCGAAATGAAGTACAGCTTCTCCGCGGTGCGCGCCGTCTTCGGAATTTCTCTGTAATCAGCCTCAGGCCACTTCCGAAATCTCGATCCGCCGCACAACCGTCACCTTAATTTGCCCCGGAAACTGAACGTCCGATTCAAGTTTGCGGCAAATATTCTGTGCGAGCGGGTCGATGTCTTTTTCCTTGATTCGTCGGTTATCAACAAAAACATGAACCTCGCGGCCCGCGTGCATGATTGCGGAGCCAGTCACGCCCTGACCTTGGAAGCTGTTGATGACCTCCGCAATCCCCTCGATGCGTTTCTGAAAGCCTTCTTCCATGTCGACGCGCGCTCCGGGGCGTGCGCCCGACATAGCATCGGCTGCCTTGAGAATATACGCATGCGGAGTTTCGACGATTTTATCGTCATGATGAGAGAGTACGGTGTCGACGACAATTTCGGCCTCACCAAAGCGCGTCGCATAGTCGCCACTGATGACGGCATGACTTCCTTCAATTTTGTAGTCGAGCACTTTGCCGATGTCGTGAAGAATACCGGATCGTTTCGCAAGCTTGGGATCAACTCCAACTTCATCTGCAAGCATGCCAGCCAGGCGCGCGACTTCCAGCGAATGGAAGTATTGGTTTTGTCTGTGGCTGGTGCGGTAGTTCAGTGCACCAATGAGCTTGAGAATCTCTGGATGCATGCTGTCCAGCCCGAGAATTTTAATCGCCTCTTGACCCATACGGAGTGTCGTCCGGTCGATATTTTGCCGGTGCTTTTGCAGGATCTGTTTGACGCGCTCCGGATTGTATTGGTTGCGTCCAAACATCTCTTCAAGCGTGAGGCGAATGACCTCTTTGTCGACTCCGGCGCCGCTGGAAATTTTCAGCGTGGGCGGTTCACTGGACTGGGGATCAATCACGGCATCAAGTGACGTGTCGGTTCCCTCAAGGAGCAGTGCAACGATTGGTGAGCCTTCGGCAAAATGCCTCGCGACAACATCCTTCGATGGAGCTTCGACGTTGAATCCCGTTTTCGGCCAGATGAAGCGAGGGCTGTAGCGGTTATAGATATTCAGCAACACATCGCGTGCACCGCGCTGCGCCTCATTTTTGAGACGCTCTTGGTTTTCGAGCATCCACTTTGAGATTCCCAGCTTTTCGGCATTGAGAACTTCGTCGTGGATCGTGGCACTGAGTTCATCGCGTCGGGCGTTGGTTTTTACAATTAACGACTCAACCAGAGAATTTTCTAACTGCGTTTTTTGTTCCTGGATTTGATCGAGTTCAGGTGGCCGGTCGTGGCTTTTCTGCAATCTTGTTGTCAGTTGGTTTTCCTGAGTTTGCAGATCGTTCCACTTGCGGTCGATTTTGCTTTGCCGCTGGTTTAGCTCGCGTTCGAACTCCTCCTGAAATCCGCGCACGACCGCTCGGTCTTCTTCGAGTCTTTCTGCCTCAGCAGATAATTCTTCGCGGGCTGCCTTGAGCGCCTCTTCGAGAATGGCATCTCGTCTTTGTTTTGCATTACGGACCACTTGTTCGGCAGATTCTCCCAGTCCTGCGACGGCACTTTGGGTTCTGATGACAAACTTGCGGGCGAGTACTGCTCCGACGACGGCACTGATGACACTGACGGTTGCCGTTGTGAGGAGGGTCGACGTTTCCATGGGGGACCTTTCAAAGTGGACAAGGACACTGGACCTTGTGCCCTGCTCGACCCTATCATGGAAAGGCGCGTTATTTGAAGGCATGAGACAGGAGAAATACGACATGACAGGCTCGACCGGTACCGCAGTACCCACACAACTTCCCAGTCGAGAGACCATCGGTCGTCTTGCGCGTGCGGCCGGTGAACTGACTCAGACTTTCTTTCGCCGGCAAATCAGAATTGATGAAAAAGAGGGCGATTTGGGGCTTGTCACTGAGGCTGATTTGGCTTCGGAGACTTATCTCAAGGCTGAAATCAGCAAGCTTTTTCCCGATCACCGCGTGCTAGGCGAGGAATCCGGCTGGTCCAATGGAGGTTCGTCGGCAGCTCCCCGTGAAGGAGACGTCGTCTGGATCCTCGATCCGATCGACGGCACGACCAATTTCTCCAAGGGCAACGTGTTTCATTGTATTTCCGTAGCCTGCGGCCGCATCACCGGCGGTCAGTTTGTCTGCGAAAGAGCCGCAATCTACCAGCCTGCACTGGGCGATTTGTACACCGCATCCCGCGGCGTGGGTGCCTTCATCAACGATCAGCCCATGAATGTGAGCGCAGGCAGCGAGGTGCGGCGTTGGAGTATTGTGACTGGTTTCAGTTCCAATAAAGGCAGCAGTTTGCACGGGGTGATCCGCTGCATCGAAACCTTGCAAAACCAGATTCTGGGCACGCGAATCAACGGCGCGGCGGCGCTCGATTTGGCGCTGACCGCACGCGGCATCTTCAATGGATTTTTTGAGTCGCGCCTGTCGCCGTGGGATATGGCTGCAGGTGATTTGCTGGTTCGCGAGGCGGGCGGCAAGACAACCAATTACGAAGGCCAGGAGTTTGACGTCCTGAACGATAAACATATCGTCGCAGGACCAGCGCACGTCGTGGATTTTCTGCTAAACACCCTGAATGCTCTCAGGCCCGAGCTCAAAGATACTTCTTGGCCATGACATCCAAGCCCATGGGCTTAATCTTGCTCGCCTGACCAGCCTGACCGAATTGGACCATTCTTTCGGCGACTATTTTCTGCATCGCCGCGCGCGCCGGAGCCATGTATTTGCGCAGGTCGAATTCGCTCGGATTTTCTTTGAAAACCTTGCGGATTGCGACTGTCATTGCAAGGCGGTTGTCGGTATCAACGTTGATTTTGCGGACGCCGTTGCGAATGCCTTCTTGAATTTCGGAAACCGGCACGCCCCAGGTCGTCTTCATTTCACCGCCGAACTTGCGGAATTCTTCCTGCAAATCCTGCGGTACTGAACTGGAACCATGCATCACAAGGTGCGTGTTGGGGCATTTCTTGTGGATGGCTTTAATGCGTTCGATATTGAGAATTCCACCGTCGGGTTTGCGGGTGAATTTGTATGCGCCGTGGCTGGTGCCGATGGCGATTGCCAGCGCGTCGACTTTCGTTTCCTCCACAAAGCGGGCAGCCTCGTCGGGATCAGTCAGTAGTTGATCGTGTGAGAGTGTGCCTTCGAAGCCGTGGCCGTCTTCCTTCTCGCCCATGCCGGTTTCCAGAGAGCCGAGACATCCCAGTTCGCCTTCAACGCTCACGCCCATCGCATGTGCACAGCGAACGACATCACGTGTGATCTTAACATTGTAGTCGTAATTTGCGGGAGATTTGCCGTCCTCCATCAGCGAGCCGTCCATCATGACGCTCGTAAAGCCGTTGCGGATGGCCGAAAGACAGGTGGTCAAAGAATTTCCATGGTCCTGATGAACACAGACCGGAATTTCGGGATAGAGTTCAACCGCAGCGAACATCAGGTGTCTTAAAAACACGTCGTTGGTGTAGGAGCGGGCGCCGCGGCTGGCCTGGATGATGACCGGACTGTTGGTCTCTTTGGCGGCTTCCATGATCGCCTGAATCTGCTCGAGATTGTTGACGTTGAATGCTGCAATTCCGTATGTATTTTCAGCTGCGTGATCGAGTAGCTGGCGCAGGGAAATCAGAGCCATGTGGGCCTCCGTTGTGAGCATGTTTCTAACCGACGGCCCTACATAGCATTGTCTTCGACGGGCTGGCAAAATCGGCCCAAGAGCAGAGGAAAAAAAATGTCATCAGACGGCCATGATTCTTCACCGTTGCGCAAATTCCCCCTGAGCGAACCCCAGGAAGCTTACAGTTGCCCGATATTCAAGGTCGAATCGCGCGAGGCGACCACTCTCGACGGTGTTCACAGCAGGTCGATGTACACAATCCGCTGCTCGCAATGGGTGAACGTGGTGCCGGTGACTGCCGACGGTCACATTGTCCTTATCGAGCAGCATCGTTTCGGAACCGATTCCATCACGCTCGAAACGCCCGGCGGTGCCGTCGATCCGGGCGAAAAAGATCTGACCATGGCCGCGTTGCGTGAACTCGAGGAAGAGACCGGCCTGACGAGCCAGCGTGTTTTGGCTCTTCCAGGGTATGCACCCAATCCCGCAATTCAGGGCAATCGCATCACTTATTTCGTTGCATTCGACTGTCAGCCGCTTGCTGTAAAGCGGGATCATCACGACCCGTTCGAAGTGATCCGCATCCGCACAGTGCCAATCGAGGAAGCAATAATGATGGCGCGTTCGGGGCAGATTCAACATGCTCTGGCGGCGCTCGCAATTCTTGTCGCAGAGCCCTACCTGCGCGGACGGGTTAAGTCCTGATTCAATTTAAGCTTCTGTATTTTTAAGACTCGCCTCGAGAGAGTCAGCAATGTCACCAATCGAAAGCCGTTGCCCGACAAGAAGAGTTTCGATTCCAAGCTGATAAGCAGGAAGGTCGTAGAAGGGATCGTTGCCGATCATCACCGTGGATTCCGGTGTGCCGCCGATTTTCTTGAGGGTTTCCTCGAAAAAGGCTGAATGCGGCTTGGTTGATTTCATCACATCCCATGAAGTCACCAAATCAAAATCATGCAGATAAAGGTCTGATGCTTTAAGGCGCAGTTCGATTTCGCGCCTGCCGAAGATGGCATTGGTCGCAAGCGTCACGTGCCTTCCCGTTGCGTGCAACAGATCCAGCAGTCGGCGAGCGTGGGGCTCGGAATGCAGAATGAGGCAGATGAACGGATAATCAGAATCAAAGAAACGACCGGCGAAGCGTTCGAGCTTCTGCCTGGTCACATTCAATTCGCGCGCCAGAGTCTCGAAGAATGCATCCTCGTTGTTCGCATATTGATGGGGAGATAATACCGTGCGGATTGTTTTGTTCACCGCGCGGTATAGTTCGGTGTACGAGCCGAGGCCTTTCAGACGCAGCAGTGCAAAAATTGCAAAGAGGTTGTGGAAAAGGGCTCCGGGCTGGCCGATCAGAGTTCCGTCCATGTCAATCAAAACATGCGTTTTGCCATTCCACCATTCGGGTGCAAGACTTACCCTGCTGCGGATAGTTTTGAGTTGCGCGATGTTTTGCATCGCCTTTTTTCGTTCAGATTGACCCTTGCGCAATGCCATGACGAAACGTCCTTCACCAGAGCGGAGAGCATCTCATAAAAATATATCTATGACCATGCTCACCGCGGTGCAATGACGCTCAGCAGGCAAGGTTGACAGGCACGCCGGCTTTGTAGGAGCCGACAGTGCAGTAGATTTCCTCAATGAGCTTCTGTTCCAGCAAATTGGTGGGCGCCAAATTATACAGTCTCAGAATATTGTCACACTCTGAGCCGGACAGTCTGCCGGCCCGCTCAAGACCCTTGATCAGAAAATACAGACTCTGAATGGAGCTGTTCTCACCCATGCAGGTCTGCATCTTTTCGATGCCGGCCTTGATGTTGCCTTGCGCAAGAATCAAATAACCGTGCAGCACTCCGGTGTCGGCGGGAACTTTTTGCTGTCCGTCGTAGATATCAAGTGCAGCCTCAAGCAGGCTTTGCGCTTTGCGGAAATTGGTCCCGTGGAGCGCTAATTTGAGAGCTTCAAGCTCAAATAATTTTGAACGGACCTGCTTGTCTTCAACGCCCGCCTTCACTGCAATGTCCAACCACTCATCGACCAGCGGCCATTCAAGGGCCTGACTGTAGATGCGTGCAATGCAGACGGCGAGTTGTGAAAAGGACCACTGTTTGGTGTTTGTTTGCAACAACATCAGTGTCTGCTGCGCCGCCAGGCGGGGCTCAAAACTTGCCCCGACCTTGCTGAAAAACTCGATGACGTTCTCATTCTTTTCGTTCATCATGAAAAGAATTTTTCCGAGCGTGAATGCATATTCGCTGAGCCCGGCCTGCAATGCCCTGCGGCCATGTTCAA
The DNA here is from genome assembly GCA_041171905.1 of Pseudomonadota bacterium. GTDB lineage: Bacteria > Bdellovibrionota_B > Oligoflexia > Silvanigrellales > Silvanigrellaceae > RFOM01. The sequence continues at coordinate 601 of JBEDKY010000225.1, read as the reverse complement.
TCAGCATTCCCAGCTGGTCGTCATTCAGCGCGCCCGCAGGTGTGGCTGTGATGTGATTTTCCAACATCGCCAGTGCGGACTCTCCGAAATTTGGATCATTGTTCTTGATGTTTGCGGGGACTGACAGTCGCAGTGCGACGATGAGATATTGTGTGCTCCATGGATTGCTTTTCAATGAACGATCGATTTCCTGCTTGGCCTCTTCCGCCTCACCGACTGCGAGCAGCGCGCTGGCGCGCGCCCAATGAAGTTCACTGCGCTGCTGGGTTGTCAGAGCTGGTATCTCATTCGTCTTGCGTGCAATTTCCTGAGCAGAAAAGAATTCTTTGTTTTTGATTAGGAAATTGAGATATCTCAGCACAGATTCAACGTTCAAAGAGTCGAGTTCATACATCATTGAAAAATGATGCTTTGCCCTGTCGGTTATTCCCAGTCTGGAAAGCATTTCGCTCATGTAGAAGTGAATTTCCGCGTCGTCATTGGTGTCCTGAAGAGCTTCTTGCATCAGCTGCAGTGCAACTGCCGCATGATTTTTGGACAATGCATCACGGATTTTGTTTTTGCGCTCCATATAAGGACGTATCGCAACTGAGGATAAAGT
>JBEDKY010000224.1:0-5766 GCA_041171905.1 Pseudomonadota bacterium | reverse complement strand
ATTGAGCTAAATTTTGAAACTGCTCAAGCGTCTGGAGTATCCGGAATAAGCAGGCTGAGTATTTAGGGTATTTTGAACTCCGCGCGCCAAATCCCATGCTGACCGCAGGAAGAATAAAAATAGAGTATTTGTTGAGACTTCAGCTGCATACCGCTCACGTCGATCTCCACCGGAGCGAATTTTGTCGAAATGGCAGCCGCTTCGGGTTCAACATACTCTTTTTCCCAAAGTATGTCTCCGGCCAGTGTGCGCAGTTGCACCCAATGGATGTAACTGCCTTTGACCTGCTCGTGGTCAATCACGACCTTCAGTTTTCCGCCGGTAAGGCTTAAAATCCCCAGATGCGTGCTGACGAGATTCGCATAAATTCCTGGTTGCTGGGCAGTGTAAATCGGCCCCCCGGTGAGTAATTTATCCCGCTGCGGTTCCTCAACTGTCGCGGTGGATTTTGCCTCGGGAATATTCTGATCTGTTTTTGCACCAGCGGGTTGATCATTGCTGCCGGACCTCACACGGCTAGGAGTCGTGTCGGAGGACGTCGGCCCGCGCTGCGTCGAGCTGGCCGAACAATTCGTCGCGATCGCAGCAAAAATTACTAATAGATTTGGCAGTCCGCCCATGAAGTTCTTCCCGCACATTTGTGTGGGTTTCGGTCAAAAACCGGATTCGCTTTAGAAAAAAGCACATCATGACCGGGTGTCGAAAAGTTTTCTCTCAGCTTTTTTCAACCCTGAAGGAGAGCTCCAACTGAAATTACGCTCGGATTTTCTTTTTCAAATTCACGCAGAAGATCCGACGGGTCAAGGCTCCCCTCTGCGACAAGTTGCGCGATTTTGGAAACGCTGAAAATCTCTTCCTGATGCCGTCTTGACTTAATGACCTCGTAGTAAAGCTCGCCCGGCCGCTCAAAACGGTCGAATGTGTAGTTCAAGTAGGCTACTGTGTCCCTGAAGTGATCAGTAGGACGCAAACGTATGCGGGCGTCTTTATCTCCGCGGTTGATCTGTCCGCATACCTGTTTGATCTTGAACAGAGGCCCGGCCACCTGATGCGAAAACACGAGCCCGATCACCCCAACAGCCAAAAGAAAAACAAAACTTGTTCCGGTCAGGTACGCAACGGTGTGTTGAAGATCGATGAGTAGATTTTGCTGGGTAGCTTCGGATAGGGGCGCCAACTCGATCAGCGTGTCAAAGTTCTCTTTCACGAAGACATAAAACACCATTCCGTAGCAGAGCATGGTCAATAGACAACACAAAAAAAGAACTGCGATGTATCGCCCCTGATAGGCTGGGTTCAGCCACAAGTTTCTGAATTTTCTTCGCCGGCTTATCACATCCGCACCTCAAGATTCGATGAATCAGACGCTCAATTGAATAATTTCAGGCTAACTCGACGTCGGGCATTCTATCATCCGTGTGGGTACGTGGGTAGCATCCTGAGAATGCCCGAGACGGACTTATGACGTTACAAGCAATAAGAAAGACGAGATAAAAATAATTACTTTAACTTTTTATAAATTTTACCGATCCCGACACCGAGGGCGAGTAAATGCGCAGGAACTCTGAAAGTGGAAATGCGTTATTGATGGTCACAGTCGTTTCTATGGCTCTGACCAGTGCAATTTTGGTTCTTTTACGAAAAGCCGAGACCCGAGCCAAGGGAATTCAAATTACGCAGATGAAATCTTCGCGCGATCAGGTGTTCAGAAATCTCAAGGGAATTATTACTGCTCCAGCTGCAATTAAGGCATCAACGCAGACGACTACTCTGCTGGCCGGTCTGCCCGATGGAAATATTGAACTTTCCAGATGTCTCGATGTCAGTGGACGGGAAGACTGCATTTCAACTGGTCAGGACACCTTCGTCGGATTCGAACTCTACGACGAACATCAGAATCGCTTTTCGAGTTCGTGGCCCGAAAACCTTCGGCTGATTCAACGAAATGCTGGGGAAAAGTTTCCCGAAGCCCTGCTGCGATTTTCTGGAATTCCATTTCCAACTCCTCAATTTGATAAAAGGGCAAACCGATGTGCCGCAGGAACATTGTGTCCCCTTGCAACCTACACAGCCTTCCGCGCTTGGTGCCCGCAGCCCGTCAATGCTCAGCAGGGGCTCACTTTGATTCGCTTCAATCCAGACGGTTCCCGGAACATCTTAAGTGGCAGACCCGCAAAATGCGACCAGGCTGAATTCATACAGTTCTTTATTGCTGTCGGCGGAAGCACCTATGCGACTGGGCCAGTACCCAGAGAGCAACGTGTCCTTCCATTTGCCACCCGTCACAATTTTTTTACGGGCTCGCCATCACAGCTTGGTTCACGAACAAGGGAAATTGACGAAGTTCTAATGACTGTCGATGAGATCAACAACAATGGAGTCCGACTCTGTCCGACTGGAATGAGCACTGTGGGCATCGATTCCAACGGCTATCCGCGCTGTGAATTTGCAGTTAATCCCTGTGTGATTTCAGGTGATGCGGCAACGGGCAAGATTATTGCATCAACTGAGAATGGACAACTTGTCTGCAGAAAGCCCTTTCAGGGGGAAAGCTGTGCAGAATTGGAGGTCTTTTACGGAGTCAAGAGCGATGGTTCATTGGACTGCCGGCGGCCCAAGTTTGAAGCCGGCTGCGCAGCCGATCAAATTGCAGTTTCTTTTGATGCGAAGGGAAATCCAAACTGTGTCAGAGCACAAACGGGGCAGGCCTGTCCAAGTCCTGCAGTACTGGTGGGTTTTGACGCAGATGGAATTGCAGTCTGCAAATTGGCCGAGACGCTTTTCTCGGGAATTTCGATCAACCCAACTTGGGAGTGACTTGCGTGCGACGGATGAGATAAATATTTGCGACCCACGCGACCAAGGGCAAGACCAACAAATTTTGCAAAACAAGAAGTGGGTGCACGTCGCTCGGTGACAGTCCGCTGACAATCAGACAAATCGTAACATAAGAAAAGATCGCAGCTGGAAGGGAGCGCGCGAAACTGCGCGTCCATCGAAATATCCACGCGGCATTCACGACCGAGAGAAGCACAAAGACAGTCCGATAGCCGAAAGGAATGACGACTGCATCGACAGCGAAGTACGGTAACATCGCGGCAAGTAACCTTTGCCCGAAATCAACCTCTGCTGAAAACAGATTTCGATAGCCTGAGTACACAGCGACGCCGCTCACATGTAAAATAAAGTCTAAAACAGGAGCCATCGGTAAAAACACGCTCAGAAGTTTGGCTCCGCCCACCCAGCGGCGAGCCTCTGCGTTCAATGCAACCAACTGGACAAAGATCAACGCTGCGGCCACCAATGAATTCAAACAGAGTCCACCAGCAAAACCGATGGAAAGTGAATAGACGTCAAAACGAAACTCTCGACCCTGCGAGGAAAAGTAATATTCAACAGCAAGTAAAAAAATAAAGTGCAAGACGTTTGCCGCGAAAAAAAACAACAATACATTTAATAAGTCAGATTTTTTTGACCACATTGCCCTGCCCCCAGCGCTCATCTCATCGCCTCCTTGCCAGCTTTGCTAATTCTTTTGCAACTGAATCTTTGCAGGTCATGAATTTGCCTGAGGACATTAAGGACGTCTCCCATATCCAAAAAAATTGCGTGTTCCCACCAATTGATATGCCCATCTGACTGCAAACCATGACCGGGTGAAACTGCTCGACCGGACACCATCCTCTTGAAGTGGAACGCGAATGAACTCAGCACTCGCCGTGCCTCACCTTTAAAATCAGCCGAAAGCGATGATATTTCGCAACAAAAATTCAAAAAAATCCGGAAGTGCTCGGCTTCGTCGCGGTGAATTTCTTTCAAAGCTGCACGCATGCCACAATCATCCGTCCTACGGTACCAGTCACGGTACCAAATCATGCTGGCAATTTCAGAATAAAGCAGAAACAATAGGGTCGTGTCCCAAGATTGTTGCTCGGGGATGGGCGCTTCAACCCCGATACTTCCTGCAGACATGCTAAAACTGGCCTGAGCGCTGAACTTATCACGGACCAGCGCAAAGAAGTGTATATGATTATCCTCGTCGGCAGCCCATTGAAAAAGCCATTCGTGAACTCGCAGCAAACAGTCGGAAAGTTGCCCGCAATTCACCTCAGACGCTTTCTCAGCGGCAACGATTATAGCGAGATCGAGGTGAGCCAAGGCCTGTTGTGTCGAACTTTCCGCAGCGGATGCGAAATTGACAAATGCTAGCTGGGAGTCCGGCAACGCGATAACACGTGCCATCATGTCGGCGGCAATCCATCTCGTTCGGTTGACCCGATGACTCTCCGGCCGAGAATGTTCTGCTGTTTTTGAAGCAATCGACATCGTCATTTGGTTTCCAAATACACATCAAATTCAGAATCATTTCTCTGGCCGGCAAAACTGCCAAAACAGGTCATCCTGGTCAGACAGAAATCAGCGTCAAAATTGAAGACACGTAAAAGCAGATTCGACCTTTTGAGGGATGTCGGTTGGTCGAAAATATTCACCGACTTGGCCAGGTAGAGAACTCTTCCGCGGCCGCGGCAGCGAAAGAGATCAGGACTGCGGCTGACCACCTCGAGGTTGCCGGTTTCACATGGCCGCTGGAAGATTTTCTTTGCACGTGAACAAAAGCGCTTACAGTTCTCACCAAAGCAAAAACCACCCCTGAACAGGACGTCGTATGGCTTGTCCTGACCGAAACAGATGTCTTCAATGCTGCGCTGACTAAGGCCACAAACAATGCCTCCATCGCCTTTGAACGACAATGGAACCTGTGCCGGTTCCTTGCAGGAGCGCCTGGGAAGGGCAAGAGCGTTCACAGTTCGAAAATCGATAAGTGACTGCTGACGTTTGCGCTCCATATTTGAAATAATGGTCTCATACGGCTGCCAGAACTGGCGATTCTTTCGTCTGGACTTGATGACATAGAAGATTTTTAAAACCTCCGCCCGACCACACACGCTCGCATTACCCGCGCATTGCGGGACAAATCCCGTGAAAACCTCAAACCGGCAGCGCTCTCCAAGACAGGGTCTCCAGTTCTCGTCAAACCCAAATCCGCGCGAGTAGTGCTTTAGCTGTCGGCTGATCACTGCCCATCCGGTCTTAGTCTGGAAAGGAAAGCGCAGACCTGACGAGAGCACGTAACCGTTAGACAGTCGAAATGTAAGCGGATAGGAAAAGTCGGATGGCACAATGCAGTCGACCTCCGAAGAAAGCTGCTGCCAGACACACTTAACTGCCTCACCGCTGCGGACGTCATCCGAGGGAGTTGTCATTTGCCAAGCTTCGATATTCCGCAACTGCGCACGCACCCACTCTTCGAACAACCTGTCGTCGTCGTGCGGGCGTTCTTTGGAAAGTAAACTCCATCCTGTGATCACAACGAGTACGAATGAGACGACGGCAAACAAACGTAAATTGACTTTGCCGATGTGTGATTTCAGCAGATTCAAAATTTCCTTGGGACTCATTATTGCCACTTGGCCGTCGTAAAGGGCGCACAGGTCGCAACAAGATAATCACACCAGAATTGTCCGACCCAGCCGCAGGTGGCGCAGCAATGCGGACCTTCATAATCCATTTTAATCTGAATAGAATCGTCGGGACATTTGGGTACAAACGCGTCGGGCTTTTTGAAATTGGAGTACGAACAACTTCCGTTATTATGCCCGCATTCACGACCTTTAACTTGAAAAACCTCACCCGAGGGAGTTTTCATGTCGACGCAACGTGCATTTCCTGCCGCATCATAGCCGACCAGAAATTTATCTTCTGGAC
>JBEDKY010000223.1:0-6516 GCA_041171905.1 Pseudomonadota bacterium | reverse complement strand
CTTCCAGATAGGAATCGGGTTGCCCCAGTAACGCGTCCGCGCCACATTCCACTCGCGAGCGTTCTCAAGCCATTTGCCAAACCGTCCGTGCTTGATGTGCTCGGGCGTCCAGTTGATTTGCTCGTTTGAAGCCAACAGATTCGTCTTGATTTTCTCAACGTCGACAAACCAGCTCGGCACGGCACGGTACATGAGAGGCAAGCCTGAGCGGTAGCACATTGGATAACTGTGGACGAAAGTCTCGTGGCGGAAGATGAATCCGCGCTTTTTAAGATCGGCGAGAAGAATCTTGTCGCCGGCTTTGAAATCAAGTCCGACCACCTCGGGGTGGTTATTGCTCGTGTACTTGCCGCTCACATCGAGGTGATCGATGACAGGCAGGTTGTATTGCTTGGCACAGCGGAAGTCGTCTTCACCGAACGCAGGTGCGGTGTGAACCGCGCCGGTACCGGTGTCGTGCAAAACGTAGCTGGTCGCATAAACTTTGAACGCATTCGCGCCGGCCTGATCGAGATAGTAGTCGAAGAATGGCTGATAACTTTCGCCGGCCATTTCCTGACCTTTGAAAGTCCGGCGGAGTTCGAATTCGCCTTCTTTGAAATAGGCGCCCACACGCGACTCGAGCAAGATGACAGTTTCCTGCTGCTTGGTGTCCCACACCTCGGCATAAGTCGCATCGCCATCGATTGCGACAGCGAGGTTGGCGGGAAGCGTCCATGGCGTTGTGGTCCACACCAACAAACTCTTTCCGGATAAACGCCCCTGCATGCGCGCGCGCAGAGTGACTGACGGGTCTTGAATATCGCGATAGTCGAGGCTCGCCTCGAAATTCGAAAGGCTCGAACCCAGAGCGGACGAATAGCTCATGACAAAACGCCCCTCGTAGACGAGGCCTTTGTCCCAGAGATTCTTGAAAACAGCCCAGACGCTTTCCATGAAGTTGAGATCCATGGTGCGGTATTCGTTTTCCATGTCGACCCAGCGGCCCAGACGTCGCATGTAATTGCGCCACTCGCCTGTGTAGCGCAGCACCGACTCACGGCATGCTGCGTTGAAATTGGCAATGCCGAATTTCTCGATTTCGGGCCGGCCATTGAGGCCGAGTTCTTTTTGAATCAGCATCTCAACTGGAACGCCGTGACAATCCCAGCCGAAGCGGCGCTCAACGCGGTAGCCCTTCATCGTAAAATAGCGCGGAAAAGCATCCTTGATGCTCGACGGCACAAAGTGGCCGAAGTGAGGAAGTCCGGTGGCAAAAGGCGGTCCGTCGTAAAAGTTGTATTTTTTGTCGTGCGGACGTTCGTCGATACTTCTTTGAAAGGTTTTTTCACGATCCCACTTCTCAGCGACAGCCTTTTCCATCGACGGAAAATGGATGGATTTTTCCGGACGCTCAACGCGCATTTTTCATACACCTCACAGAATCAGTGGAAACTCAACCAGATTGCAGCCTTCTAACATGCCTTTCACTCGTCTTGCCACCCACGCGGGAGAGACTTTTCCGGCTTATGCCCACAAATGACAAAACTTTGAACTAGCGTTTACCCGCCTGCTGAGGATTGCAGTAATGTTGGGACGATGGCACGAATTCGGGCGGCTTGCGCACGACGGGCCAAGGTCCAATCAACAAAGGGTGGCGCGGTATGGTTAAAAGCGAACTGATTGAAGTTTTGGCCTCGAAGGCAGACATCACAACGACCCAGTCCGAAGAGGCTGTGAATCTGTTTTTCCAATCGATCATCGATTCGCTGACCACTGACGGCCGCGTTGAAATTCGCGGATTTGGCGCCTTCACAGTGCGCAAATACAAGTCCTACGACGGACGCAATCCCAAGACAGGTGAAAAAATTGAAGTGCCGGAGAAGAAACTTCCGTTCTGGAAGACGGGCCTTGAGCTCCGCCAGCGTGTGGATGGACTCGGCGGCTGATAACAGCGCTTTGCCCTGCTGCTGAAAAGTAAAATAAGCCCGTCTGCACCCGATGTTGAAGCTCATTTAGCGTGAACACAAAAGGCCTCGGAGATTTCTCTCCGAGGCCTTTTGTGCAGTTCGATGCCGGACAAAACCGACACTCCGACTTACTTGGTTGTCACGCCTTTGGCCTTCTTGACCTGTGCGGACAAGCGGCTGATGCGACGTGCCATGTTGTTCGCATGGATGACGCCCTTGCGACGGGTCACCGCGATGACAGACTGCGCTTCGCGGAAAAGAGTGTCGAGTTGGTCGACCTTCTTGTTCTCGATAGCATCACGCAGCTTGCGAATTGCGGTTTTCATTGCGCTCATCACCTGACGGTTGCGCTCATTGCGAACGATGGTCTGGCGTGCGCGCTTCTCAGCGGACTTATGAGTTGCCATGGAAAGCTCCAAAAGGGAGTGACTGTGCATTTATACGGGACTGCGAAGGACAGACACTCACTGGATTGAACCAGACCTTCGCCACCCACCACCGCACTGCTCTGGAAAGCACGGCAGAAAATCAAACACTAAAATTAGCCGAGCTTGATGTTCGACTTCTTGAGCAGGTTGGCGACTGCGTCCGAAGGACGCGCGCCGATTTTGTACCAGTGGTTCATGCGCTCAGCCTCGAGTGAAATCGTCGAAGGCTCGGTCATCGGATTGTAGTAACCCAGACGCTCGATAAAGCGGCCGTTGCGGGCATTGCGAGAGTCAGTCACAACCACCTGAAAGAATGGGCGGTTTTTGTTGCCAAAACGTTGCATACGAAACTTCAGTGCCATGGAGGACTTCCTTCTCTGTGTGGGAAACAAGGGCCCACTGACCCGGTGCTCTGTGAGTCCTGAAAAAACCCCAACCATTTGAGGGTGTTTCTGAGTGACTCCCGAACACGTTGCTAGCCAATTCCGCTCTCAGCGGGAAAGCTCGCTTACCGCCCGAATTTGCCGCTGTCAATCCGAAAGACGCTGGCAGCCCGCTCTTGGTCGTCTGGGTGTACACTCTAGAGAGCGAGGCAAGGCTGTGTTCGCCTAACATGCACTCAAAAAGGGCATCGCGAACGCCCGAACGGAGGTCGGAATCCGTGCGCCAACAAAAATTCCCCATGGGTGTCCTGCTGACTCCCGAAGAAGGACTGGCTGCCGACTGTCAAACAGCATTACGCTCATTCGGCCTCAAAAAACTGCAGGTTGTTAAAGAATTTGCCGAGCTGCAAAAACAAATCATGGAACACGCGTTCGACATCGTTCTCGTGGACACAGATTGCCTTGAGGGAGCAGACAAAAACGGAATTGTCAGCCGTCTGCGCTCGGTCAACAACCATAAGCAGGGCGTCTTTGTAGCCCTGTCGCGCATCAATTCGCGCGAGGAATACCTTGAAATCCGCGCTCAGGGTTTCTCCACCGTGCTCATCAAGCCCATCAGCCTGGCGATGATGGAGCAGGCACTACTTGAGGTTGCAGAGCGGCAGCGCACCCAGCCGGTAGACCGCGAATCCCTTGTTAAGGTGCATGCCCACTTCCTGCAGGGACACACCTTCGAAGCAGAACGCACGCTCAATATTTGGCTGGAAAAAGAACCCGAATCACTCGAGGGTCTGACACTCCTGGCTCTTCACCAGTTCAAAAAACAAGAATACTACCGCGCCAATCAGACGATTAAAAAAGTCCTGAAAATCAGTTCGGAATACGTTCCCGCACTGCAGATGCGCACACGCATATCGCTCCGCCTCGGTCAGCTGGCGGAAGCCTTTCAGGCCCTGTCGCTCGAACAGCGGGTGATCGCTCAACTCGCAGCGCGGCAAGCCGGAAGCCCGAATCACATGCTCAGCAAGAGCCAAATTGCAGAACTGTCCTTTTGTGAACAATTCCAGACCCGCGAGGGAATCACCGCACTGCTCATCAATCTTGGACTGCAACTGAGCAAAACCGGAAGATCGGACGAAACACTGAAACTCTACGAGCGCGCGCTTGGCCCGCTCGAGGACGAAAACTCAAAATTCATTGTGCTCTTCAATCGCGGCAGACTGTATCTCAATTTGAAGAAAACAATGCTTGCGCGCGATGATCTCACTGAAGCTAAAAAAATTGCCCCCGAAGAGTTACAGGCGAAAATCTCGGAACTGCTCGCGATGTGCAATCTCGCTCAAGAAGCGTCCGCACTCGACATTCTCAGCAAACCCAAACAACGCACCGGTGCTATGGCAGTTGCAGACCTGCTCAGCATGGGCGACGTGGCACGACCGAAGCAACAAAAATACAAACCATTCAACCGCGACGAAGTTCTCAAACTCGTCTTTTTGGGAAAGATGCAGGAAGACACGGTGCCTCCCGAGAGTGTCGAAGAATGGCTGCAAATGAAGAAACGGATTCTCCACATTCTATTTCTTGATGAACTTCCTCTGGTGGACAAATCGCTGGCGCAGTTGGAAAGCGCGCCTGATCAGGGAGCACAATGAGCGAACTCATAAAACTTGGCGGAAACGGACTGAAGGACTTCTTCCTCGACCTGCGCGCGATGCGATTCACGGGAGAAATTAAATTTCACTGTCCTGACTGCACCAAATCGGTGATCGTTCAAGGCGGAGAGATCACTCATTGCGTTTCAACACTGCTTGATGACCGGATGGGCGACGTCATCTATCGCGAGGGAATCCTCTCGCTCGACTTGTTCATCGAACTGGCGGGCAAGGTCAGCGAAAAAGTACGCTTCGGCGATCTACTGATACAAAACAATTTTTTCACGCTCGTCGATTTGTGGGACGCTCTCAACACCCAGTCCAAAAACATTCTTCAGTCGCTTGTCTTCCATGAATTTTTGGAAGCTGAAATACTCGACTCTGAAAGCCTCAAAACTCCGGACTTCGGCCTGCGCTTCCGCTGGGACGAATCGATAGATGAGGCGCTGGAGGAACTCAGGCTGGTGCGACGCTTCGAAAGAGCCGCACGCAAGCTTTCTGCCTTGGCGATCGACGAGCGCAACCGCACGCTCGCAAAAACAGATTTCCTGCGCGACATGCTCAGCCTCGTTGAGGAACATGCGGACTTCAACGTGATTGTTGATGAAAAGAGCCCGCTGTCGAAAGTTTATACAGTCAGAGCGCTGTTCCAAATGTATTCAATGGGAATAATTACCGACGTTTGGGATTTGTTTGCTCAAGATCTGCTGATTCCCGCCGAAAATGAACTTCAAGAGGTTGTGAGCTCCTCGAACAGAGTCTTCATGATGATGGAAGAGCTCGTTCAGAAGCGAATGCTGTCAGGATGGGATGCCGCGGTGAAGAGAGCAGTGCGAATCCTTGAACGCGAACTTGGTACGGGAGTCAACCTCGTGCCCAATCAGGGTTTCTCCGTCCAACAAATCCATAAAGCCATTGCACTCAATCGTGATTTGAAACTTCGTGCGATGCATGCGCAGGAGCACAGATGGCCCCTGTCGGTCATCGCACTCATTCAGGAGGGATTGCATAAAGCAATTTTATATCTGCTGTTTGAAATCTCAAACAACCGCGGAATGGAGGAAGATTCAAGAAAAATACATGCTGAATTGGTCAATGCGAGAGGTTCTTATTTTTCAAGAGTTGCCGAAGCCATTTCCTAAAAGGAGTTCTCTATGGCAAACCAAGTTGCGGCTCACGGATTTACACTGACACAAGCACTGCGCGATTGCTGCGAGGGCGAGTCGACCGACAAGCTCATGCCGCTGGCGCTGCACAATTTTGGGAGCCGCTGGGCATTATCTCTCGAAGGCAACGAGCATGTCGCGCACCTGACGTGGAATGATGGTCCGTTTCACGGAGACGTGACCATGAAATCCTCAGATATGTATCACAGCATCCATGGAGCGACGAAACGCGCGATGGAACAGATTAAGAAAGCGCACAGCAAACGCTATGATCATCACAAACCCGTGAAGGGAATCGCTCAGGCGAGCTGAGTGCGGCATCAAAATGCGTTTGCTCGCAAGTCCGGTCAGATTCGCGTCTGACCGGATTTTTTTGATCTGCGCGGGCGAAATCTCAAAGCAAGCCACCCCGCACACAGCATGAATGGAAGACTCGTCCACGTCTCGAGTTTCTTGCGCGGATGTGCGGCGCCAAGACTAGAGACCACACACCCCGAAGTCACCTGACTGGTGTCGCCAGAATTGACCGCGAAGTCTGCCTGACTGACCAGAGCACCTGCCTTGCCAGGATCTGTGACGGCTGTCAGAGAGTTTGTCGCACTCAAAAGTCCGCTTCCAAGAAGAAATACCCTGATGTCTGGATATGGCTGATAGGCAAAGTCCGCATTTGCCAGATTTCCATCTGGAAGCGCTCCGTACAACAAATCAAAATTTGCATAACGTAACAACAGTGAACGGATGGCGCTCGCAGAGAGGTTGCTGCCGACAGCTTTGAGCAGGCCAGCAACTCCGGCCACGTGCGGTGCCGCCTGACTCGTACCGCTCTTTCCCGTCGTCTCGCCTCCCGGAATCGATGACGTGATATTCGAACCCGGTGCGCAGATATCAACCCAATCTCCAAAATTACTGAATCTGCTTTTCAACCTGCGGCCACGCAC
>JBEDKY010000222.1:0-3958 GCA_041171905.1 Pseudomonadota bacterium | reverse complement strand
TCGTGCCGCCACCTGTTCGACTTTGTAATACATCTTGGTAGTCGAGGGGATAAAGTTGGTGCTTGCATTCGGTTGGATGATGTTCACCACGAGTGATGTGCTGACACTCGGGTTCACCGGTAATCCGGAAATGTTGTTTTCATTAATGAACAACTCGTTTGTATCGACCGTGAATTGCACCGATTCCAGGTTTTCTCTGATCCTACCGAGCGGGGCAGATTTTTCGGTCACGACGCAAAGTGACTTTGTCACCCGTTTGGTTTGCGGGTTGATGCCACTCGTAAGCTCTGCGGCTGTGAGAAGAATGCTCACTTCATTTTCGCTTGGGAAATTTACTCTTTGTGGATACCCAGCCTCTGCCGTTCCAGGGCAACCCGAACCGGTGACCAACTGATACGTATATTTGGAGGCCAAATTCAAAACACGCAATTTGACCCTCAGGTCCTTCCCATCGACGACCGTAGGCAGCGGCATTCCAGAATCAGAAATAATCTCTGCTCCGGGCAGCTTTGCATCTTGCAAGAAGTTGAACAGCGTCGGCACAGGTTGCTCGAGCCCGGCCCGCGATACACCAATCAAACAGAGTGAATGTTCTCCATCGTTGTTCAACTGATGAAGGATAGATTCATCAAACGTATAGGGGTTTGAATAACCTTCAGTGCCGCATTGCTCTGGCGCAAGTCTCCCAAGCACAAACTTGTACTTGTAGTGGGTTGAATTTTCACCTTTGACTTCAGCAGAAAAATATCCAGAGATGTTACGTTCAAGCGGCGGAACACTGAGGAACGCACTGGGAACAGTCGTGTCTACTTCCCACGAATGGGATTTCAGAGGAGTTTCAGCTCCGCCTTCCAGAAGTCCTTTGATGCAAAGTGAATATTTCCCAGATTCAAAAACTTCTACGATCGGCTGGTCGAAAGTTCGCATTTCAGACATAACGATATCCGAACATGAAGAACTTTTGCTAATCGCGTAGGTGTATCCCTTCAAGCCCACACCCTCAACGCTGATGTTGACTTCCCGCACCGCGGAAATCGGCGGCGGCAAATTGAGTAATTTGAACTCAGGTTTGATGGTCACGTTATCATTGCTGATGCTTGGATTAGATGGGATTTGAATTTTTGACAGCAGCGCTTCTTGCTGGGAAGGCTGGCAGCCCGCAATCAAAGTTCCTGTCAATACCAACATCGGTGAAATAAGAATCTTCATCGCGATTCCCCCCACACGTACACGCAGTATCGGCAGGAGCTGTGAACGGCTTCATGAGCCAACCAAAAAAAATAAAAAATCTACATTTATTCGCATGATGTGATTGATGAAGTGCCGTTGGCATCGAGAGTATCGCGGACGGCAGCGGGGTTTTTTTGGGGAGTGGAATTCAGCTTTATTTTAGCCGTTTGTTCGATCCACTCCCGGTAGGGCGCAATCATTGTGTAGTTCGCATCGCCCGTCATGCAAGATGGATTGGGTGATGGTTGCACAGTTGAATTGACGCCTTGCACAACTCCAAACACCTGTTGCGTGCTCTTTATAAATCCGGGACCACCCGAATCTCCAAAGCATGCACCTCGGTTTTCTCCGCTGCGGTCGAAAACACGGATTTGGTTGACGATGCTCGTGCGCGGAAAATTTTCTCTGTTGATAACTTTATCCAACATCGATTCCGTGCGGCGTTTGATGCCGGCAGAAGCGTTGTCTTGATCGCTGGTTTGACCAAAGCCAATAAGTACGACCGGGGTTTCTTCGGTCAACGTTGCCAGGTCGAGAGCAAAGGAAGTTGGGCTGTAAAGAGCAGGGAGGTCTGATCTCAGCTCGACAACCGCAATATCGTGAAAGCTCCCATTGTATTCCGGATGGACTGTGAATTTAGCAGCTGCGATGGTTTCGTTTCTTTTGCTTTTTTCGAGGTCTGTGCTCGTCACGGCGAAGACCTGTTTTGCGGTCTCCTGATCTCTGACAGCGAAGCAATGTCCAGCCGAAATCAGAATCCGCCTGCTTACAACTACCGCAGTGCAAGTTCCGACACCCTGTCTGCCATCGCTGTAGCTGGAAACGATCTGCAACGCCACAGTCGCACGGTCCATGTTGTCGTTGTTTTGAGTGACTTGACCGTTGACGATTCCAAGTTGAACGGGTGCTTGAAGAGGATCGGCCTTGCCGGCCGCGGGGCAGGATTTGTTCGGAAGAACGACCACTGGCGCCGCCGAACAAGCGGAAAGGAGCGCACTCACGGTCAAACCGTGAACCAGCATAGGCCATCGTGCCAGAGCCCAGACTGTCATCCGCCACCCCCTTTGACAGCTCCGTGTCGGAACAATTTGTTGTTAGGCTGAATGTATTTGATAAGTATACGTTTTATATGGTTTTTATTTGTAAACACCGACAAAACGACGGTATCGCCTATCGTTTTGGGTGAAGGAGTGTTATCGGCAGCTTATAACAGTTGGAGATGTTCATCATGCTGAAGAGTCAATTGGAAAAAGTGAGCTACATCATTGGTCTCGATATCGGTCGCAATTTGGCAAATCAGGGCATTGAAGTTGATGCTCAGGCACTGGTTCTCGGCGTTGCAGATTCAATGGGCGAAGCTGATGCAAAGATGACCGAGGCTGAAATGCAAAGCGTGATGACTGCCTTCCAAACAGAAATGGAAGCCAAAACAGAAAAATTGCAGGCTGCACAGTCGTCAAAGAACATCGACGAAGGCAAAGCGTTTTTGGAAATCAACCGCATGAAGGAAGGCGTCATCGTGTTGCCTTCGGGATTGCAGTACCGTGAAGTCAAAGCAGGCGCAGGCCGCAGTCCGAAAGCGACCGACAAGGTTACAACCCATTACCGCGGAACATTGCTCGACGGCACTGTTTTCGACAGCTCTTACGAGCGCCGTGAGCCGGCAACCTTTCCCGTCAATGGCGTCATTGCCGGTTGGACGGAAGCGCTTCAGCTGATGAAGGAAGGGGCTGTTTGGGAGCTTTTTATCCCCGCGAATCTTGCATATGGCACACGTGGTGCAGGCGGAAAAATTGGTCCAAACGCAACGCTTATTTTCACTGTTGAGTTGCTCAACGTTCACTGAGCTTCCGACGGCGCGCAGACCTTGAATCCGAAGCGCGCGCCGGCGCGCATTTTTTCTCCAGTCCTACGACCGTGGGCATCGAGTTTCTTCGCATCGGCGAGCAGCTGGTTGAGCGGCTTTCTTAGCCGCGCTCCCAGCTTTGTCATTTGATAGGCGTATCCCATGCTGAACGCCTCAGTCTCCGCGAGCGCTGCCGACCGTTTTAGCTGAGCCATCCGACAACCCAGATACAAACCTGCATATGCTTTATATGTCTGTGTTTCTCCCTCGGCGACTCCAGGAAGAGTGGCGAGTCCTGTCCGAGTTGCAAAGAGCAGCGCGAGAAAGTCTTTGCTCAAGTTCTGATTGTTTTGCGGGGGAAACATCGCATATTGAGTCAGTGCGGGAAACACCCTGGCATATTCGTCCAGCCGCTTCTCAAAGAGCAGATTCGCCTTAAGTCTATCCGCTTGTACGGCATTGTCGTCCAAACCCAGAAATGAAGCTAGCAAAACAGTTCGCACGTTTCTTTGCGGCAGTTGTGCCGGAAGTCTTGCATCCAGAATCCGGTAAAAATCGATATCGCTGCTCTCGGAAATTTCTTTTCCGATTTCGTGCACAGCTTGCGGCAGGAGGGCAAGGAGTTCTTTGTCGCGGCTCAACTCGGCCGCAGAATCAACATCGGCCGCCATGCAAAATGGACCGTAAAGATCGTTGTCGCTGCGGCAATAAGGTTTGAGGATTGTGACTGAGTCTTTGACAAAACCATTGGGAACCTTTGCGATCAATTTTGAGACCGATTCCATGGCTGAATTAGCCGTGCTGACAGGCTCGTTCAGAGCGCGGATTTTTGCAGCCTCTTTGCAATCCAGTTCAAGTGCTGTTTCAAGGTCATCCGGATTG